>JAUYEQ010000620.1 GCA_030691295.1 Bacteroidota bacterium | reverse complement strand
CGGATTTGGTGGTGCTAATGATGCGGTTAGAACTTCATGGACTGGAGGATTAGTTGTAGGTGCTGGTCAAGATTATAATTCGCATTCCAACTTATTCAAATTAGGTTCACTGAAATCAGAGACAATTAGCTATGGAATAATTAATATTTCGAAGTATTATGGATATGGAGGTCAGGTTTTAAATAAACAATATACATTTGATTTTGGATTTGATTTGGCTTTCTATTTAGGTATTAGTGGTAAACTAAGAATAGGTTATAAACGTTAATTTAATTACTATGGTTTATTTAATTAGAAGATTTTCATCATTTTATGTAGACATGATAATTGTAATGATAATTGTGTATATACTCTACACTCTATATTTTTTGAATATTGGGACGAATATTGTGGACGTTAGGCAACCATCTGCTCCACTTTCAATATTATTACAATTTTCGGGAACCATTTTTTATTTTTTGTTTTTTGAATTCTTTTTTGAAAAAACAATTGGAAAAATGATATTCAAATTTAAAATAATTGGATATCATGAAAACAAAAGTCTTAAAAGGTTTATTCAGGTTCTTAAAAGAACCCTGATCCGTTTAGTTCCTATAGATCCATTTTCTATTTTTTTTAATGAGGAATTTAAAACTTGGCACGACTTTGTTGCAAAGACAAAAGTAATTGACGCAAGAAAGCATGCCTAGTTTTATTTGTATTTTTCGTTTGATTGCTTAGGGAGCAAACTACTCTTGCATTAGTACATTGATATTAAATAAGTTACCCATGTTGGGTAGCTTATTTAAATCTTTTGGCGATATTCTAAGTTCTTTGAAAAATGAGCCAGACTTTGCTCTCTGATAATTTGGCGGCAGTTGCGAGCGCGAAGTGGTTGGAACTGATACTACCCAATACATCTGGATTGGCGGCGATGCTTATACCGCTGTAGCCGTAGCCAAAAAGGTTGGTACAGGCAGTTGGACAGTTTACAACATCTTCCGCGATCATCTTGGTTCCATTACCCACATGAAAACAGGTAGCACTGTTACCGAATACAGCTTTGATGCATGGGGACGACGTCGTAACCCGACCAACTGGAGCTACGATTTAACGAGCCAACCTGAATTATTTGCCGACCGTGGTTTCACCAGCCATGAGTATCTGAAATACTTTAACCTGTACAACATGAACGGGCGAATGTATGATCCGTTGGTTGGCCGCTTCCTGAATGTTGACCCCTATGTACAAATGCCGGATTATACACAGAATTTTAACAGATACTCTTATTGTTTGAATAACCCGTTGATTTACACCGATCCGAGTGGAGAATTTATTTTCACTTTACTCGCAACAGTAATTCCAGGAGCCCAGTTTTTATTGCCATTTGCTATTGCCGCTGATATTAGTTGGATGACCGATTATGGTATGCAGGTGGCAATGAATCATCTTAATGGAATGAGTGGTAGCGAAGCATGGCTGAAAAAAATCGATTGGTTTGATGTTGGAGCATCGGCAGTGATTGGAGGTGCAACCGGAGGTTTTGGAGCCGAACTGAAAGCAGGAAAAGAGTTAGGGAAATTTGGGACCTGGGTGGTCAAGAACAGGAAATTGATTACCTTAGGCGAGATGGCGCTAACCTCTGGTGTTGATATTACCGGGGAGGGATTTCAGAAGGTAGATTTTAAAGATTTTTCGACCCGGATGGCCATAAATGGAGTTACCTTTGGGCTGAACGAGCTGGCAAGTAATTATTCGAAAAAGCTGGTGAAAAGTCCGGGAACGAAAGCATTAGGGAAGGAACAGAGCTTTTTTTCAGAAACAAAATATTCGAACAAAGTATTAGGCCAAATGAAAAAGGGGGACTTCCATGCATTCCCAGAAAGTGTCACTACATTTGAAAAGTTTGGTGTTTTATCAACGATAAAAGGTGGTGATGGTATATTTAGGCAGATGTTGAAGATACCTGGGGAGTATGGAGGCCAGAAAGGATTTTTTGAATTCATTAAAGAGGCAGACGGTATCATAAATCATAGGTATTTCAATCCATTTTAGATCAATTATATGGAACCAGTTTGGTCAAATCAAATAGATAAAATATTGAAGGTCGGACATTCTCTTGATAATGTTGGAGTGCAGAATTGGGCTCTCACCAAAGACCAGGCATTAAATGCACTTGAACAATTTTCGACTTTAGAAATATCAATCTTAGGAGGTGATGTATACGAATATGTAGATGGAATTATTCGATCAAGTTACGATAGTTGGTATTGCGATTCGCATTCAGGAGAAGCAAAACGGGATTTTGTAAAGAGGAGTATAGAAAAAGCGAAATCATACATAGAGGCTTACAAGGTAGAGGATGTGAATAAGGTATTCTTTGTATTTGTTCCAGATACTTAAAAAAAGAAAGTGTACGACATAAATATATAAAAGAGTCTACTCTGAATCTCATATTACAAACTTAGGGTCTCGTAATGCGATAGCTGAAACAGAGTTGTTGGTTCCTCGGCTTCTGCGGATATGTGCTAAAGTTCGCAGCGGCTGGTGGCTCCGAGTATTCGGGGCAATCGCCACCTTTTAGCAATGGACTTGTAATCCTATTTTGAAAATTAATACAAAGGAAGCTGCCCGAAAGGGTGGCTTCTTTTAAACCCTGCCAAATTATTAATGCGTTCTTTGCAAAGTAAAAAAGGAAAGAAACCCTGAAAGTGAACCAATTTTAAGTGATTATAAAAATCTAAAATCAATAATTATGAATAAACTTTATCGCATTTTATCAATAGTCATCCTATTTTCGATGACTGCATTTCTGACCAACTGCCAAAAAGATAGCAGTTCTACAAGCACGGTCCAAGATATAACAGGTTATGTCCAAAAAGGGCCGTTTATCAATGGAAGCTCTGTTACCGTTTATGATTTGCAATCTGACTTAACGGCCACCGGCAAATCTTTTAATACACAGATCACCGACAATAAGGGTACATTTGAGCTAAACAATATTTCCATCAGCTCAAACAATATTGGGTTGAGAGCTGATGGATTTTACTTTAACGAAGTTTCCGGAGAGCAATCCGCTGCACAAATTACATTAAATGCCCTTGCCGATATTTCAGGGAAAAGTGATATCAATGTCAATGTAATGACACATTTAGAGAAGCCCCGGGTGGAATACCTAATGAAAAACGGGAAGTCGTTTGCCGATGCTAAAATTCAGGCCCAAAAAGAAATTTTGAGCATTTTTGATATCACTAAAGGCGCCATGAAGACCTCCGAAGATTTAAATATCTCAGAAAATGGTGATGACAACGGGATATTATTGGCCATATCTGCCGTCTTGCAAGGATATCGTTCTGAAAGCGAAATGACAGAATTGTTATCCAATATAAGCAACGACCTCAGGGAGAACGGCGTTCTTGATAGTCAATCATTGGGTTCGGCCCTGATAAATCATGCGATTATTCTTGATACGGTTTCAATCAAAAATAACCTAATCCAGCGATATAGCGAAGTCGGCGTAACGGCAAACATTTCTTCGTTCGGAAAATACATTGCAAATTTTATAACAAAGACGAAATTTGAAGTGACAAAATCTCTGATTACTTATCCCGAAACAGGAACGTATGGAGCCAATGTTCTTTCATTGACAAAAACAGACTTTGGCACCCGACCGAATACAAACCTCAGCCTTGTTGCTGAATTAGCAAAAGGAACTGCATTAAAAATAAAAATAACATCTTTAAGTGCCGATACCTCTTCAAGAGCTCCTACCGACACAAGCAAGGTTACAACAACGATAAGAAAAGCCGGATGGTTTTACGCACTTGGTACAAACCGAAACTGGTCCATCTCAAATTTTGATCCGATAAACTATATCCAAACGTTTACGGCAATCGAACCGGATAAATCCTGCGACCTGCAAATGACATTTGATCAGGGCTCGTTTTTAATCGAATATTTTGAAATGAATTCGGCAACTCCGAACAAAACTAAAACGATTACCTGTAAAGAATAAGGCTAAACATCCCGACCTGCCCCCGAAATACCCCTAGTTTGAGCGATAGCGGCAACAGCTTGTCCCGATCGGTTAATCGGGAAGGGGTTATGGTTAAAGCGTTTGTAACGCCAACAGAATAAACAACGAACCCGGCCATTAGCCGGGTTTTGTTTGTTATAGCACCAACTGTTTCAGTTTCCCTTTGGTAATAAAAGCGTCAACCAAGGTTTTGACCACATCCTTATCACTTTCCGGCATTTTTTCAATGGCCTTGAACTGGTTCAGGAGTTCTTAATCGGTCAGCGAGCTTTCTGTTTCAAGAGTAGCCCATCCAAATTATGCAGAGCCAGCCCCTTCCCTTTTTTGGGAAGCCCGCCTGCCCAAAGCGGGAAGGGGGTAGTGGGGGGCTGTTTTTCTATTTGGTAGCTTTGGTCCAAACTGTCGAACGCCCCAGCCACTTGATGCCCGCAACATAACCTTTAAGGTTCAGCACATTGGGATCTTTGTCGAACCAGGCAAAACAATCGTAGGTTTTCCCGTTATCAGGATCGTAAATACTACCATTCTGCCATTGTTTGTCGGCAGCATTGTACTTTAATCCTGAAAGAATCTGAAGGCCAAGTCTGGATTTTGGCCTTAGTTTCGTATCCGGATTGTTAAAATCCTTTTCCGGCTCGCCATTCACGTATTTCTCCGGATTAATGTAGATCACTGTTCCAATGAACTTTCCATTTTCTTCTTTTACTTCAATTTTCGAAGTCTTTTTGTCATTCCACCAAATGCCGGCAATTTTCATTGCATCCTGTGCAAATGCTTGCGAAATAAACAAGCCAAGAAATAAAACCAATCCAATCTGTTTCATATGCTTAGTATTTTTTCAGCAATTTAAAGTTTTTTTCTGAAGTATTGAATTTCAGCCAGAAAATAGATTTTTCTGAATACTTTTTTATTTTACGCGACTTGATAAAAGTCCTTTTGTGACGCATTGTTTGTGAATAAGTTTATCAAAAAATAATTGTATGTACCCATATTGCTGTTTATTGCTGTTTATTTTAGGTTCGTTGGCCGCTTCAGGTCAGAAATTGGCTGGAGAGGCTGAGATCCTCCTGCTAAGTCGTCATATTTGGCGCGGTAACCAGTTGGGAGATGCAATAGCTGTTGAACCATCAGTCACCATTTCAGGAGGGCGGTTCAGTTTTAATATTTGGGCAGCAAGAACAACCAATAACAGTTATTCTGAGATAGAT
>JAUYEQ010000605.1 GCA_030691295.1 Bacteroidota bacterium | reverse complement strand
AGTCCCTGGAATTTAAGTTCATTTGCATTCGCGGGTTCAGTGAGCCAAACTACATCGTCTTTCTTTAGCCCCTTTCTGATGAGCACATAGTTCTCGTTTTCATCGCCAAGCCATACAATTTGTTTTACCTGATTATCTTTTCCCAGATATACAAATTTCAGGCTGTCGTTTTCGAACACTGCATCCGAAGCAAGCATTAATGTATCGGCAAATGTATTGGCCTGAATAGCGTTACTGGTCGTCATTGCAGGTTTCAGGTCTTTGTCTTTACCGAAAATTTTTATTTTCACCTCAAACACTTTGGCATCGCTGTTGGGCATTGCCTGACCAATATTTGCAACCGCTATTACTTCGCCAGTTAATTCTTTTGCAGGGAAAGCATCAATCCCAAGCTTTACGTTCTGCCCGATTTTTATTTTCGAAATATCGATTTCGTTGATGTAAGTTCTTGAAATCAGGTTGGTCATTTCAGGAATGGTAGCAATTACAGAATTATAGGGACCTACTTTCGACCCTGTTTTAGTAATTTCACCCCAGGGATATTTAAAATAGGTAAGAATGCCTGCCTTGGGAGCTGTAATTTCAAGCGAATTAAACAGTTTGTCAAGTTCCTGCGATCGCTCCAATACCTGACGGTAGCTAATATACCTTCTGTCAACCCTGTTTTCCTCCTGTTTCCTCTTCAGAATATAAGCTTTTTGCTCCTGCTCCAGTTTACGTGCAGCCTTGTCGTTGTCCATGGCCGCTTTTTTCTGAATGGAAGGCGATTCGTAAACCGACTCTTCCATGATGATTTTCCTTTCTTCCAGATCGAGCCGGGCATTTACAATTAAATCGCGCTGATTACTTAGATTGAGGTTCGAATCAATTTTACTGTCTTCGTATTCCGACAATGTCCGATCCATCTCATCCTGGGCTGCTTTTAGCTGCTCCTCAACTGCCTTATGATCAAGCGTTGCCACGTAACTTCCCGAATCGACCCAGGTACCCTCTTCAACCATATCGGTAATGGTCAATTCATAAATTCGCAAATTGCGATCGTTCAACTTCTCGGGTATGTTTATACTTTCCGACTTCTCTGATTCAAGCTGACCGGAAGAAAAAATAACCGAGTTGAAAGTGCCACGCTGAACATTGACAGTAATTTGTGACAAATCGGCTTCACCCTTTCGAAGGGAGAAATAAAGGACAAGGAGCAAAACAGCAGGAATTGCAATGTAGAAGATTCTTTTGGTACTCATGGTTAATCGTTATTTTTTAATTTTAGTTGGTTCATTTCAAACAGCAAAAAGACCTAAATAGTTTCTATATCTTAAACTCATAATTCTGCCACTTACGTCAGGTTAAAATTGAATTTTAACAGGCATTTTGCTCAACATTTATGCCAAATAGGTAAACAAATCATATGTTCTATTACATCATATCTATCATTTAATCGAATATTTTTTCCTGTCAACATACAATTTAAATTTCGACTTAAAGCATTCTTAAACTTGTTTAGGATTTATTAATTAAAATTCTCTGTAAATTAGCTAACTAAATCAAAACTCAGCCGGATGAGATTTATTTTGATACCTTTTTTCTTTTTATTTGTATTTGAAGGTTATTCTCAAAAAAGGATTATTATTCGTTTCACTAACAAAAACACCTTATGAAACAAATTTTCTTACTATCCGCAGCCATCATGATGGCTCTAAATGCCAGTTCGCAATACAAGGTAGAAGTCGAAACTGGCGAAAAACCGATGTCAAAAGGAACTCAAATGGCTTTCACTGTAATGATTCCGGAAGCAAAAACAGAGGAAGTTGAGCCGGTATGGAAAAGGTATATTAATAACAGGAGTGTTGGAGAACGGATCAGCAATCTTGCAACACAAGTTGGCAATATTTTTAAAAGTGAAGAAAATAGGTCCAGCCGCGACCATTTAAAAGTGGAGACAACAGGAGGTGAGATGTATGTAAGATCCATCGAAGTAAACCAGATTTCAAAGTATTCGATGGATGTTTATGCACGGATCACACAATTGGCTGAAGGTTGTCAGTTCAGCGCTTTCTTTCAATATACCGATTCTGTATTTATCAATGAATCGAATGTGGATGCAGAAAGATTAATATCGCTCAGAAGCTACATTCGTGATTTTGGAGTGGAAGCGTACCAAAGCGTGGTTGATGACCAAATCAAAGAGGCAAAAAAGGAGGTCTCGAAACAGGAAGGTGTGCTGAAGGATATAGAGTCGAAAACAAAAAGGGAAGAGAAAGCAATCACGCGTTACGAGTCAAATATTCAGGAATACAATGCCAATATTTTTGCTTTGGAAAATGACATTGTGAGGGTCAATGAAATCATCAATTTGAAAAAGGTATCATTTTCGACCATGCTAAAAGGTACTCCTGAATTTGACGAAGCAAAAAAGGAACTGAAAGTTCTTGAAAAGGAAAAATCAGGCTATTTCCGTGAGATAAAATCCTCGAAAGGAAAAATAAAGTCGAAAGAAATGGATATCAAATCGGCAAAAAACAAGATCGAAAAAAACGAACAAGATCGAAAAAACCAGCGATTGGTAATTCAGGAAAAAGAAAATATTGTGGATCAGTTAGTGAAGAAAAAAGCAGGAATCCAATAAAACAAAAAGAGATAGTCTAAGAAGCTGGTCATTTCCATATTTGAACTGACCAGCTTCTTTATATTTTATGCAATCAATGATCTGATATCCTGAATAATGGTTTGCGCCAGTTGGTCGGCTTCCTCCATCGAAGGAGCTTCGGCATAAATACGGATAATTGCTTCGGTGTTCGATTTACGCAAATGCACCCATCGGTCGGCAAAATCAATTTTAACGCCATCGATATCCGTCACCTGTTCGTGACTGTATTTTACTTTCATTTTCACCAGAATGCCATCCACATCAATTTCAGGAGTTAGTTCAATTTTATTTTTCGAGATGAAATAGTCGGGATAAGTTTTACGCAACTTCGAACATTTTAATCCTGATTTAGCCAACAGCGTTAAAAACAGGGCAATTCCAACCAGCGAGTCGCGTCCGTAATGCGAAGCAGGATAAATGATTCCACCGTTTCCTTCACCGCCAATTACCGCATTGACGGCTTTCATTTTGGCAACCACATTCACCTCGCCAACAGCCGATGCGTAATAAGTTCCGCCATGCTTTTCGGTAATATCGCGCAAAGCCCGCGACGACGACAAATTGGAAACCGTATTCCCGGGAGTTTTGCTCAACACATAATCAGCAATTGAAACCAATGAATATTCTTCGTTGAACATCGAGCCGTCTTCGCTGATAATTGCCAGTCGGTCAACATCAGGATCGACTACAAAACCCACATCAACTGCCGATTCACGAATTATTGCCGAAGTTTCTACCAGATTTTCAGGAAGTGGTTCCGGAGTGTGGGCAAAATGACCGGTTGCTTCGCAGTTAATTTCTACAATTTCCTTCACACCCAAGGCTTTCAGAAGTGCCGGGATCACAATTCCGCCAACAGAGTTCACTGCATCAATGGCAACACTGAA
>JAUYEQ010000604.1 GCA_030691295.1 Bacteroidota bacterium | reverse complement strand
ATTGTTTGTATGCTGATGTTCTCGTTTTCGGCTGAGGCCAAAATAAAAGTACTCATTGTTGATGGACAGAATAACCACGAAGTATGGCCCAAATCGACCATCATGATGAAGCAATATCTGGAAGAAACAGGTTTGTTTTCGGTGGATATAAAGCGAACAAAATACACTTGGATGGGAGGGCGCGAAAAAGCATATCTTCCTTTGGCCGGTGTGGGTGAAACACAGGATTTGAAAGAACCAAAAACTGATCCCGATTTTATTCTTTCGTTCAAAAAATATGATGTGGTCATTTCAAATTTTGGGTGGAGAGCTGCAGATTGGCCCGAAGAAACTCAGAAGGCGCTTGAAAAATATATGGAGAAAGGTGGAGGCTTTGTTTCGGTTCATGCGGCCGATAATTCATTTCCAACCTGGCTGGAATACAACAAGATGATTGGACTTGGCGGATGGGGTGACCGAAACGAGAAAGATGGCCCGTATGTTTATTATACCAACGAAGGCGAGTTGGTTCGTGATCATTCGCCCGGGGGCGCAGGAGCACATGGCCCACAACATTTGATCCCAATCACTGTTCGTGTAGCAGACCATCCAATTACGAAAGGCATGCCCAAGGTTTGGATGACCGCCAAAGATGAATGTTATGCCAAATTGCGTGGTCCGGGCGAGAACATGATCGTTTTGGCTACAGGTAAAGATATGTCGGGAAAAGCTCCAACCGACAGACATGAACCAATTCTGATGGTATTGACCTATGGGAAAGGACGTATTTTTCATACCACCCTCGGTCATGATGATTATTCATGTGAAGGTGTAGGTTTTATCACCACTTTCATCCGCGGAGTACAATGGGCTGCAACCGGTAAAGTTACCATTCCGGTTCCTGATGATTTTCCTACAGCAGAAGAATCAACAAGCAGAAAGTTTGAGCTGAATAAATAAGTTGAGTTGAGTAGTGCCTGCATTCAGAATAATTACTAAGATGCCCGACTCCCTATTCGGGGCGTTGGGCATCTTGGTAAATACTCTGTAAAATCCATTTCCAAACTGGTACTACCTGAATGTCCAGTTCCTCGACAGCAATATTTTCTTCGGTATCGTTGGTCAAAATAGATCCTCCGGTGAGGGAATAGGCTTTCATCGCTTCAATTAATCCATTTAATTCCCGGGCTTTTGTTTCGGGTGTATCAAACGAATAACAAACCTGAATTGCATTTGTAATTTTGATCCCCTGTCGGATTAAAAAATCACACTCATTCTTTCCACTGTAATAGAATACTTCATTTCCCTGTCTCTTAAGCTCAATGAATACAATATTTTCAAGCAGACGACCTTTTTCTTCCGAGAACAAAAATCCAAGTCGGGTAACTAGTGCCTGATCAATAAAATAAGTTTTTCTTGGATTTTGAATTTGCTTCTTCAATGAGAAATCAAATTTATTTACCTGAAATATCAAATTTGTATTTTGAATGAACTGAAGGTAATTGCTAATTGTTGAGGCATTTTTTACACCGATGGTTTTTGCAAGACTGTTAAATGAAGAAAGCCTTGAGACATTGCTGGCCAGAAAATAAACTAACTCAAGCAATTCCTTTTCGTTTGTCAGATTATTACGAACCATTACGTCGCGATATAAAATATTCTCGTAGAGCGATTTTATGTAGTTGTCGCTCTGATTTTCAATGAATACAGGAAAGCCTCCAAACAAAACGAATTTCGAAAACATAGCTTTTATTTCTGATCTTTCTTCCGTCCTGTATATATCTCCCTGCTTCAGGGTTTTTCCAGAGAATTCAAGAAATTCGCTAAATGAGAATGGAAATAACTCCAATGCAACATAACGGCCAGTGAGATGAGTCCCAAGTTCGCGACTAAGCATATTTGCATTCGATCCTGTTATGAATACCTTATTTCCGTAATCATGTAGTCGTCTGACAAAACGCTCCCATCCTGAAATATTCTGAATTTCATCGAAATAAAAGGTCTTTTGTACTCCGAAAAGTTCAATGAATGTTTCATATAAGACCTGAAAATCTTCAACCTTAAATTGAATCAAACGTTCATCATCAAAATTGATGAAGTAATCTTTTTCAGACTGTTCCGCCCTGATTTGTTGCAGTAAAGTAGATTTTCCACAACGCCTGATTCCTGTAATTACAACTATTTCCTGACTACTCAGGTAAGAGCTTGGACAATTTCTCCGGACATAGCGAGTGTTCCAACCAAATTTCTGCTGGTCAAATAAAATTGATTTTAATAACTCTTTCATTGTTCTGTTGTCTTACGCTTTACTCATACAAATATATAAAATGTTTCTTTTTGAAATAGATGAATCTGTAATAAAGTTTCCTTTTGTAATAGTTGATGTATTCATTTTGTCGATTAACTGGAATCAAGTTTTATAATTCAAATTTATTAACAAATCTAATAGCCGTGAATTGAACATTTGGCAGGTTTTATATGAATCGTTTACTATTTTTATACCATAAAATCAAATATCAATTCTAATTCAATGATTCTCAAAAGACTTCTGCTATTCATATTTATAAATACGCTCCTATTGGGTTTTCTTTCCGCACAATCCAGCTGGTCCATCTTCCGCGGAAACCAGCTGCTTTCAGGAGCAACTTCGGCAACTATTCCTGAAAAACCCAAACTTTTATCCTCGTTTCAAACAGGCGACGACATTAAAGCTTCACCTGTTATTTCAGGACAAACAATTTTTTGCGGATCGACCGACGGAACAATGTATGCCGTTGGGTTCGACGGAAAACTGAAATGGAAATTCGACTCCGGAAATGCCATTGAAGCGCCGGCTTTGTTATTGGATGGTTCGGTTGTATTTGGTCAGCTCGATGGGTTGTTTTATAGGCTCGACGAAAAATCCGGAAAGCAAATCTGGAAATACAAGACTGATAACCAAATCATGGGATCTGCTAACTGGCTGAAAGTTGGCAGTCAGTATAGGCTGGTGGTTGGTAGTTACGATTATAACCTGCATGCGGTGGGTTTTGCAAAAGGCGACAGCGTCTGGCAATATGAATCGGATAATTACATTAACGGAGCACCGGGAATTTATGGCAAAAATGCTGTGTTTGGAGGTTGCGACGGTTTTGTACATCTGGTGAACATCGAAACAGGTAAAGTGTTTAAAAAGATCAAGTTGGAAACCTACGTGGCTTCGTCGCCGGTAATTGACGGCAAGTTTGCTTATGTGGGCGATTACGAAGGAAAGTTCTTCAGTATCGATTTGGAAGCAGGAAAAATCGCATGGATGTACGATGATAAAGAGAAAAATCTGCCCTTTATCGCGTCTCCGGCTATAAGCGGTAATTTCATTGTCATCGGAAATCAGGATAAGTTCATTTACTGTTTCGATAAAAGTACAGGCAAAGTGGTCTGGAAAGTAAAAACCAGCAACCGCGTAGAATCATCTTCAGTAATTGCCTCCGGAAAAGTTATTACCGGAACCATGGACGGAATGTTGTACATCCATGACCTGAAAACCGGTGCTGAATTATGGAAATACGAATTGGGCAGTCCGATCATCGGAAATCCGGCAGTCGTTTCAGGAAAAATTGTGGTAGGTGCAGGCGACGGAAGGATTTATGTGTTTGGATAGACGGCCTCCCCCAACCCTAAAGCCCCCTCCAACTCCCCCGAAGGGGGAGAAAGAATGCTTTGAAAGAGAATTAAGGCTTAATAATATATGAATTTCATAGCTGCTCTTGCTCCCTCCCCTCCGGGGAGGGTTGGGGAGGGGCTGTGGAGGGCTTTAAGAATGCAACTTTGAAAAGTATCTCAACTAAATAAGTGAATAGTATGGAACAGAGCATTTTTACTCTCCCCCTTCGGGGGAGTTGGAGGGGGCTGTTATGAAAATAGCACAAATAATTCCGGGTTCGGGCGGTAGTTTTTACTGCGGAAACTGTATGCGCGACAGCAAATTTGTCAGGGCACTGAAAGATCTGGGTCATCAGGTAATTAAAGTTCCGCTGTACCTGCCCATTTTCGACGATGCCCACGATTTGGATGAAGTGCCTGTTTTTTACGGGGCGGTTAATCTTTACCTCAAGCAGCAATTCCCGATTTTCAGGCACATGCCTTCTTTTGTCGAACACGCTCTCGACTCGAAAAGTGTGCTGGAAATGGCTGCCCGAA
Organism: Bacteroidota bacterium; assembly: GCA_030691295.1. Classification (GTDB taxonomy): domain Bacteria; phylum Bacteroidota; class Bacteroidia; order Bacteroidales; family Prolixibacteraceae; genus Aquipluma. The sequence goes on along the minus strand of JAUYEQ010000604.1, from coordinate 7,324 downwards.
AAGCGGGTTCAACCCGTGCCAAAGGTCTGGAAGGCATGACCATTTCGATGTTGCTGGGGGAAGATGGCAACCAAAAAGAGGAACTGGAACGACTGGTCGATTGGTTAGCCGATGAAGCCAAACCCGATGTGGTTCACCTCTCAAATGCCTTATTACTTGGACTTGCCCACCGAATCAAACAGCGTATGAATATCATAGTGATTTGCTCGCTTCAGGACGAAGATGTGTGGGTGGACGCGATGGAAGATCATTTTCGCAAAGAAGTGTGGGATTTGATGAGTGAACGTGGTCGTGATGTGGATGTGTTTATTCCCGTCAGCAATTATTTTGCTTCGGAAATACATCAGCGCATGACGATTCCTGAAAGTAAAATGCAAACGGTTCATTTGGGTGTCGATACGGCTGATTATTCGCCAAAACCGATTGCAGAAAAGGAACCAATGATTGGCTACCTGTCGCGGATGTGTGACGAAAATGGTTTGGCGGTATTGGTCGATGCCTTTATTTTACTTCGGAAAAATCCTGAATATTCGTCAGTTCAGCTTAAAATTACCGGTGGAAAAACCGGTGATGATCTGCAATTCATTAAAGAGCAAAAACGAAAACTGTCCAAAGCCAACCTCGAAGCCGATGTGTTTTGGGTGGACGAATTTGAAGGCGAAGAACGGCAGAAATTCTTCGATTCGGTGCGCCTGATCTCGGTTCCGGTGCTGAATGGCGAAGCTTTCGGTCTATACATGCTCGAAGCGATGGCTTCCGGAATTCCGATGGTTCAGCCTGCTTTGGGCGCATTCCCCGAAGTAATTGAAAGCAGCGGCGGTGGAGTTGTTTACGGCGAAAATAAACCGGAATTATTGGCGAAAACCCTTGGAGAACTTATTTTCGACGATACCCGCCTTCAGGAATTAAGCGCTGCAGGACTTGCCGGTGTGAAGGCCCATTTCGATATTCATGCGCAAGCCAAAAAGATGGTAGCGGTGTATGAAAGTGCATTAAAACAATAAAAATACAAACACGAAGACACAAAGTCACGGAGAAAAATTAATAAACTTAGTGCCTTCGTGTCTTTGTGTTTAAAACAATATTCTATGTTATTGAAACTCGAAAAAGTAACCAAATCCTACTCCAAAGATCGCACGATTCTCGATCAACTCGATCTGGAAATTAATGCCGGAGAACGGATTGCCATTGTCGGGCCTTCGGGTTCCGGTAAAACCACTTTGCTGAATCTGATCGGAACTTTGGATCGACCCGATTCAGGCAAAATGCACTTCGAAAATCAGGATTTATCGGTATTTTCAGATCAGCAACTGGCCGCGTTCCGCAATGAGAAAATCGGATTTGTATTCCAGATGCACCACCTGTTGCCGCAACTCACTTTGCTCGAAAACATACTTTTACCAACATTGACGGATAAAAAGCTTCAGGGAAAGGAAACGCTCGAACGCGCTCAAAAATTGATTTCCAGAATGGGACTTACAGAAGTTTCGCATCAAAAACCTTCGGAATTATCGGGTGGCGAATGTCAGCGCACTGCGGTTGCCCGTGCGTTGATTAACCGTCCCGGATTGATCTTGGCTGACGAACCAACCGGCGCACTCGATCAAAAATCGGCTTTTAACCTGACCGATTTGCTGGTTGAACTAAATCAGGAAGAAGGAGTAACGCTAATCGTGGTGACCCACTCGATGGATGTAGCAAAGAAAATGGATCGGATTTACCGATTAGAAGCTGGAAAATTAAATCAATAAATTAAACACGAAGACACAAGGACACAAAGGTTAAATTTTCTTTGTGGCTTCGTGACTTTGTGTTTAGGTTTCACAAAAATGAGAAGATACGTATCAATATTACGCGGAATCAATGTGGGTGGAAACCGGAAAGTCCTGATGAAAGACTTGAAAAGTCTCTATGAAGGTCTGGGCTTTTCGAAGGTGGAAACCTATATTCAGAGCGGAAATGTTGTTTTTGAATCGGATTTAAAGTGGTCAAATGCTGATTTAGAAGTGAAAATTAAGCAGGCAACCACCCGAAACTGGAAAACTGTAATGAAATTGAACGAAATGATAAACTCATAATAAACACGAAGACACAAAGTCACGAAGTGAAATTTTAAATATTCTTTGTGCCTTCATGCCTTTGTGTTTAAACATAAACTGATATGTCCATTTACAAACTTATACTGAAATCTGCCTGGTTTTACCGAAAACTAAACCTGACGATTATCCTCGGAATCGCTTTGAGCACTGCTATTCTGGTAGGTGCGCTCATCATTGGCGATTCGGTGAAATACAGCCTGCAGCAAATAACCGTTCAACGACTGGGTAAAACCTCGCAGGTAATTACGGCAGGCGAACGCTTGTTTGGACAGCAACTGGCGACAGAATTGGCAGCAAAAACAGGCACTGAAACGGCTGCTTTGCTTCGCGCCAATGGGTTTGGGGTGATCGATGGCGGCGAGCTTCGGATCAATCAACTGGCAGTTTGGGGAGTAGATTCAACCTTGGGGCATTTTGCCAATGTTCCTGAATCTTTTATTCTGAATGGAAATGAGGTAGCTATAAATGAAAATCTAGCGTCATTGGCAAAATTAAAAGTGGGCGACGAATTTTTGCTCCGGCTCAATAAACTAAATACTTTTCCGGCCAACACGCCTTTTGTTTCAGAAACGGAAGCAACCGTTTCGTTTCGCGTTTCTATTTCCCGTATTCTGAAACCAAACGAACTCGGAAATTTCAATCTACAAAATATACAATCCGCGCCACGAAACGTTTTCCTGAATTTCCAATGGCTGAACGAGCAAATGGGACTTCAGCAAAAAGCAAATGTTTTGTTGGTGGCTGAAGGTGTTTCCGGAGCAGAACTGATTCAGGAACTTCAGAAAAGCTGGAAGTTGGATGACCTGAACCTGGAAATCAGGGAAAATGCCGATTTAAATTACACCGAACTGATTTCAGATCGGGTGTTTGTTGAACCGGCTGTTGAGCAATTTTGCCAGAATAAATTGTCCGGTTCTCAGGCAATTTTCAGTTATTTCATCAACGAATTTGCGCTGAATGGAAAGCAAACGCCGTATTCGTTTGTATCGACTGACCCGACGCTTACCGGAAATCAAATGACCGTGAGCAACTGGCTGGCTGATGATTTAAAGGTAAAAGTGGAAGATACTGTCCGGCTTTCGTATTTTGAAGTTGGACCACTTCGCCGCCTGATGCTGAAAGACACATCGTTTGTGGTCGCAGAAATATACGAACTTGCGGGTGAAAAGGCTGATGTAAACCGAATGCCAGTGATTCCGGGACTATCGGATGCGGGCAATTGCCGCGACTGGAAAACGGGCGTGCCGGTGGATTTGAAGAAAATACGCGCCAAAGACGAAGATTACTGGAAGTCACACAAAGGCACTCCGAAGGCGTTTGTTTCGCTCGAAACGGCGCAAAAACTGTGGGGAAACCGCTTCGGTCAATCGACAGCGATTCGCATTGACGGACTGAAAAAAGCTGAATTTGAAAGCGAATTGCTGGCCGGACTTTTGCCTGCTCAGCTTGGATTCGAGGTTCGCGATGTAAAAACCGACGGACTCGCGGCGGCCAGCGGTGGCACCGACTTTGGTGGTTTGTTTATCGGATTGAGCTTTTTCGTGCTGTTTGCCGCGGTACTGCTGGCTTTTCTGTTGTTTAAATTGTACCTCGGATTTCGCAAAGCGGAAATTGGAACTTTGACCGCACTCGGTTTTTCGTTTCCGGCTATCCGCAAACTGTTTGTGGCCGAAGCCACGGTATTTGTGCTTGTCGGTATTTTACTTGGCATTCCGTTCAGTATCTTTTACAATCACCTGATTTTACAAGCCATCAATACCATTTGGGTAGATATTGTACGCACATCGATTGTCAACATTCATATTCGTCCGGTTTCGCTGATGATGGGAAGCCTGATTATTGCAGCAATGTCTTTGACTGCCATCTGGTTTATCCTGAACCGTTTCCTGAAAAACGAAGCGATTAAACTTCAGCGCAGACTTATTTCAGGAAAACTTAAAAACGGGCGATGGTCCCTGAGCCTTGGCCTCTGCCTGATTGCTTTTTCTCTTATCATTCTTTTCCTGAAAGGTTTCCGGAGTGGTGAAATTAATCCTGAAATGTTCTTTATCAGCGGTTTTGGGTTGCTTCCCGGACTGATTTTGTTGTTCGATTTCTGGATGCGGCGACTGGCTTTTCAGGAAAAAGCGATGCACTTTTCGTTGCGGACCATGCTGCTGAAACGCATTTCCGGAGAACGCCGCCGCAACGTGATGATCGTGAGTTTCCTGTCGGTGGGCGTGTTTATGGTTGTCTCCACCGGACTAAACCGCAAAGATTTGACTTCAAATGCCGAATTGCCATCTTCAGGAACGGGCGGGTACGACTATTTTGTTGAAACGACCATGCCGGTGCTTTTTGATACAAATACGCCAAAGGGAAGAGAAGATCTTGAAATACCCGCCAATGCGCAGATCGTGCAATTTCAGTTGCAGCCGGGCGATGATGCCAGTTGCCTGAACCTGAACAAGATTTCAAGACCACGGTTGATTGCCTGTAATCCGGCGGCTTTCAATGAGCGATCGGCATTTACCTTTGTCACACGAACGGACGATCTGGATGCGCAACATCCGTGGCTGACGTTGAACAAGACTTTGACCGACGATGTGATTCCTGCGATTGCCGACCAAACGGTGATTCAGTGGGGACTGATGAAAAAAGTGGGCGACACGCTTTTGTATAAAACGGAGGAAGGGAAAGATTTGAAACTTAAACTGGTGGGCGGACTGGCCAATTCAGTATTTCAGGGCAATGTGATCATTGCTGATGAGCATTTCAACCGGGCATTTCCATCGGTGAGCGGCTCGAATGTATTTTTGATTGATGTGCCCGATACTACATCGGTTGCTGAAGATTTACAAACCGGAATGCGCAATTACGGCCCTGAAATCAGTCTGACCACCGATCGTTTGCTATCGTTTTACACGGTTGAAAATACCTACCTCAATATTTTCCTGATGCTGGGTGCGCTGGGTCTTTTAATCGGCACATTGGGGTTGGGTATCCTGATTTTCAGGATCACTTTTGAGCAGATTCCCGAATATGCATTGCTGCTTTCTTTGGGATTCTCCAAACCAATAATTCAGCGGATGGTGATGCGCGAAAAGCTTTTCCTGATGATAGTTTCTGTTTTAATTGGCCTGATTCCTGCTGTTTTGGTTGGCTTGCCGACTTTGATGTCTTCGCTCTACGCCAGTCTGTGGATTTGGCTTCCTGCTATTTCTGTTTTGGTTATTTTAAGCGGTGCTGTGTTTAGCTTTGTAGCTATAAGGATGGCCTTTAAACAGAATCTGGTAAAGGCGTTGAGGAATGAGTAGGTTTTACGCTCAAAAAAAGGTGTTCATCGCTGGTGCCGATTTGCAAATCAATTCCCGCAACGTTGAATAATATTGATGGATATACTGAGGGACAACTGGGCGTAAGGATATTTTCCATTGCGATAATGTTTTCAATACCTGTCTCAGTAACCCGAACTTAATTTGGAATCCATTTTTATTTCCGAATTCAATAGTCATTCTGGAGTTCTAACATACATAAATTCACCTTTAGTACTTAATCCGTTGATATCAAACACAACCAATCTGTAAAAATACGTTGTGTTTGGTGATACTTTTGTATCTTCAAATTTTGTAATGGTTTTAACGTAGATTGATTGTATTAATTTAGCTGAAAGGCTATCTGACTGTGATCTATACAATTCATATCTATGAAAGTCACGGTCATAATTTTGAGTCCAGTTGAGACTAACCAAATTACTGCTTACCTTTGTTTTGGTTAGGTAACTTAAAGTTGGAGGGTAATTGTACATAACAAACGGAACCTCATTACTTTCAGTGCCGGATCCCGAAGTATCAAATACTTTCAGTTTATAATAAAAGGAATCTCCTTCAATAACTGATTCGTCTGTATAAGATAATTCATTGACATTGGGTGTAGAATGTATTCTTGTACCTAATACATTTTTCGAAGTTGAACGATACAACTCATATCTCGCAAAATCTGAATCATAATTTTGTGTCCAGCCGAGGTAAACGTAGCCATCTTCTCCACCTTCACCGTATAAGACACTTGGAGTTGGAGGGATTAACGGGACATTAATCCGAACCACATCACTTTTTGAATTCAATCCTTTGTTGTCTATAACTTCCAATATGTAAAAATAGGCATTTCCTTCTGAAACCTTACTGTCTTCATATACCCTATTGGTAACAACAGGATTTGTATATATCAGTGTTCCCAATACATTTTCCAATTGTGACCGGTACAAATTATATCCTGCAAAGTCCGAATCGGGATTTTGAGTCCAGTTAAGGTAAACAGAACCATTGAATACTCCTTGCAAGACACCTGCAGTTGGAGGGTAACTAGGGTTAATATTGACCGTGCTTAACGTACTAAAACCTTCGGTATCGGTCACAACCAATGTATAAAAATAGGTGTTTCCTTCAAGTGCCAAATTGTCCGTATATTCCGTTTCAGTATTTACTGTGGTTGAATGTAATAATGTACCTTCTGTACTAGCAGATTGTGACCGATATAATTTATAGCTGGCAAAGTCCGGATCGGAATTTTGATTCCAGGAAAGATTTACCGATCTTTCTTTCTCCAATGCTTTTAAAATGTTGGCTGTTGGCAAAATTGGCGTCAACTGGATATTAGCTGTAAAGTCATCAACAATATCAACCGTTGTTGAGCCTTGCCACTGGATGATATTACTTGCATCCCTTGCTTCAGCAGTAAATTTTATGTTTTCACCCGGCATGATTGAAACTGTTCCATTAGCAGTATTTCCTAAAATTGTTAATTCTTTAGAAACCAGAATTTCATTTCCGGCAGTTACAGTTAACATTACACTTTTCACTCCGGCAATTGATGACGCATTTTTTACGCCAGCAGGATTTGGTAAGGGAATTTGCAAAAATACCTGTACATTTCGATCAATGGGATTCTCAGGTGTACATGATATTTGAAGTCCTAGACTGATAATGAAAATACCCCAAACCAATCCAAGTTTGCTGTGATAAATATATATTTTTTTCATTTTCCTCATGATTTAATTAATTCATTAATTTCCGCCCCAGCTAATATTTATGTTTCCGGTTACCTCTTTAGACGCCCATGGCTTGGTAATTATTAGAGCTGTACCTATACCAACTGCTGCAACACCTATCCAGGTTACCGGTTGCTTCAAAAGTGGTTTCTTCCACACGGTAGAGTTATTAAATTTGATGAAATCGTTGTATTTG
>JAUYEQ010000593.1 GCA_030691295.1 Bacteroidota bacterium | reverse complement strand
TTTATTTTTACCGTGTATTTCATGTATATCTGTGATTTTAATGATTAATTAAGCATTCTCGTCAAACTCGATTTTGTCAGCACTGTCAATTTTGTATAATGGCTTTTCAATGGGCAATGCAAAATAGAAGGACGATCCCTTGCCTTCAACGCTTTCAACCCAAATTTCACCATCGTTTTTTTCTAAAAATCCCTTTACCAATAATAAGCCAATTCCTGCACCTTTGTTCTCTTTTCTGGCTTTAGAAAGTGTTTTAATTTGTGGGGTAAAAAGTCTTTCCTTAATCTCTTTTGACATTCCAATTCCGGTATCCTTTATCTGAACTATCATTTTATCCTCTTTGCTTTTCGCTGTAATTGTAATTTTTCCTCCATCCGGAGTGTGCTTTACCGCATTCGAAACTATATTTTGAATAATTGAGAACAACATTTTTCCATCAGCAAAAACAGTTGCATTTTCATCAACCTCATGATGAAGGTCTATCGAATTTAAAGAAGCGGTTTCATTTAAAGTGTCGAATACCTTCTGAATATATTTGGCCAGTTTGATTTTTGTCGGAGCAAATACGTCCGCTGCATATTTTATTCTTGCCCATTCTACAAGATAATCCAACATATCTAACTCATCTTTTGACGATTTATGCAGAAGATCGAGCATTTCTTTAACAACGCCCGGCTTCATTCGTTCAAAATTTGATTTTAAATATTCTGCTGTTCCGATAATCCCGGCCAACGGGCTTCTCAAATCGTGTGAGAGTATGGCAAGAACACTCTCTTTATGTGTATTGAGATCTTCCAGTTCTTTCACATATTTTTTTATCGCATCTTCCGATTTTTTTCTTTCGGTCAAGTCCCGCAATATTTTAACAAAGCCCATCCGCTCACCATCAATACCAATGAGTGGAAAAACCAAACCGTATGCATAAAATGTACTTTTGTCCTTACAAATGTGCCATCTGTTATCGGTGGCCCTTCCCTCTTTTAACGCTTTATCTATTTCCATTTTCGGAATACCATTTTGTATATCTTCCGCTGTAAAAATTATATCAAAGGGTTTCCCGATAATTTCATCTGTCTCATAACCAAATATAGTGGATGATCCTGAACTCCAGCTATTAATTAATAAATCTTCGTCCAGCGTAAAAATTGAATAATCCTGAAGGCTATCAATTACCTGGCTATAGAATTCAGCCGTAGGTACATATTTACTTTTGAGCGTTTTCGAACTGTCCTGATCTTTTTTCATGGGTTTGTAATTTGTTTTTTAATTGCCACATAGCTTGTCCCGATTTATGGGATGGCTCGTTTCATTCGAAAATATCGTTATTAATTAATTGATTATTAAGCGTTCTCATAGCTTGTCCCGATCTATCGGGAGAACTCACACGCCAGAAAACGGTCAGCTATAACATTAATTTTCATTCTATTTTTGTGCCCCCACTTTTGAAATCATTTCTGCGGCATGTTCGTTTCATGTGAATTAATAGGTGTGCATTTCGAAAATTTTGAAATAAAATGGATTGAAATTTAAGGAAAAGGATTGCAAGAGTACTAAATAAAAATGCAATACTCACATTTACACCTGCGAATTTATTGCCAGACCATCGCCCAGGACATTGTTCACAACCGGAAACGAGTTAACTGGCGATTTCATGACAGAAGTATTCCGGAATAAATTTATGCTATATTCCTTAATACCATACCGATCAACTCATTACGCCTTTTTACTATTTGTGACAGAAGGGATTTGTGCCGAAATTTAATTGCAAGGCTATGAGCAATTTTCTTATAAAAAATAAGCAGATTGAAGGCAAGTTTCCCGGCAAATGGCATCAGAATAAATGTGATCAAAGCAATAAACACTGAACCGGTAAATTTGAACACCAATAAAGCCGCCATCAGATAAAATATTGGGAACACGACCAATCCTGCAACAAAGTTGAACGTACTCAGGAAAGCAAGATCTTTCACTTTTGGGCGTATCATCATCCTTGGAACAAAGAATGGAACCGCATTGAAAATAAATCCAAAGGCAAACAGTGGAATAGAGAATACTGAGGCGATCAACCAGGCTGCAAGTACCGACCACTTTGTGTTTCCTGCGTTTACAACCTGTTCGTCAGTTAGTCGCAATCCCTTAATTGTCCGGAAATACAAGTTGATTTCTTTAATGATTTTCTCAAAAACTTCGGGTTGACTGTTTTCCAGCTTCTCTATTCCTGAAACCAATTCCTGTTCAGCATAAAAAAGTTGCAGCACTTTGTTTTTACTGAAAAAGTGTTTACCCGAATAGGACTTCCCTGCCAGTTGAAGGATATCTTCATAATCCTGGTAATGCGTTTTGCTGTTAATCTGAAGCGTTAACGGGTCAATGTTATCGTGAATTTCGTCGCGCAGACTGAGCATTGCTTTTTGTGGATTTTCAGTATATTCTTCGCGGTACCAATCCACTTCAATGGGTTTGCCATACTGAACAATGAGGGTGCGGTTAAACTTCCAGTAATGATCGTAGAAAATGCCCACCGGAACAATTTGCAAGTTCAGGGTGAAATTGTTTTTCGCTTCAGCTTCAAGTGCAATACGTGGAATCGCTTTTTTATGAGGCAACATTTGCCTTCTGCCCGAATGTGCAGCTTCAGGAAACAAGCCTATTGTTTGGTTATTTTCAAGAATGTGGGTGACTTGCTCAAATATTTGTTCGTTGTTCGAAAGATTGTCTTTTCCGTCGCGAATACGATAAATCGGCAGAAGTTTAATGTATTTCAGAAACGACTGTGCCGATTTCGATCTGAAGATATCGGCACGTGCAAGCCACGTCGTCTGAAATGAGTTGGTGCAAGCCACAGCCAATGGATCCATGAGTGCATTCTGATGATTGGCGGCAAATATGACTGGTTTTCCTTTGGGAATTTGCTGACGGCCGGTTACCACCACGCTTTTATGCGTGAGCCAAAAAGCAAAGCGTACATAAGTTCGAATAACTTCATATCCAACCGACCAACTTTTCATCGTCATGCAATTGCAGGTTTGCGCGACCAATACCAGGCAATCGTCAATCCGCTGATAATGTGCCAGATTCCCCACCATGCTGCAATAATTGCCATTCCGCCCAATTCCATTTCAGGAGGAAATATTTTGGGATTAAACATGAGCGCCAATGCCAATCCTGAATTTTGAATACCAGTTTCAATGGAAATGGTGCGTTGATCAGTCAGGTTCAATTTATTTAATTTTCCGAAGAAGTAACCGGTTGAAAGTGCAAGAGCGTTGTGCATTAATACCAGCAGAAAAACAAGGTGTACATAACTTTTAAACTGGGAGAAGTTGGCCGAAAGCATTGCAATTACCATCAGGATAAAAAATAGTAGCGAACCTCTGTTGATCGGTTTTTTAATCTTTTCGGTTAACCGGGGAAATTTCTTTGCCACAAACAGACCGATAATCACAGGAATTCCGAGCAGTATAAAAACGGTTTGGAACATCTGTATTTTATCAATTACCAATGGACGGAGCAATCCTTCAGCACCATGGGCATTGTAAAAGTCGATGTACATAGTGCCCCAAAAAGCGAAGTTAAATGGTGTAAAGAAAATGGCCGCAGTGGTGGAAATTGCTGTCAGACTTACCGAAAGTGCGACATTTCCGTTTGCCATTGAGCTAATGAAATTTGAAATATTCCCACCCGGACAAGCCGCCACCAGAATCATTCCCAGCGCGACGGTTGGTGTTGGATTGAGCAATAAAACCAACAAAAATGTGAGCGCCGGCAATAAAAATGTCTGGCTGATAAACCCAACAATGGCCGATTTCGGATTTCGTAAAATATCTTTGAAATGTTCGACTTTAATGCCTAACGCAACACCAAACATGATAAATGCAAGGGAAATATTCAGAAAAACCAGGCCGGATGGCGAAAAATTCAGGCGGACATGATCAAGTACTTCGAGTGAATTGTTCATAAATATCTCATTACAATCCCAGCAACTTCATTATATTTTTGGGGATGTCGGTATTCTCCATTATGCCGGTAAAATTTTCGGCGCCGGGACCGTAGGAGAAAACAGGAACCATAATTGCAGAATGTCCGCCAGTTGTGTATGCCCCTTTTACCATTCCTGATTTCATGTCGCCACCAACTATTGCCATTCCACCGGTTTCATGGTCGGCAGTAACAATCAAGAGCGTTTCGCGATCTTTGGCGGCAAATTCAAGTGCTTTCCCGATCGCACGGTCAAAATCGAGTGTCTCATTCACAATATAGATTGTATTGTTTGCATGACCGCCCCAGTCAATCTGCGATCCTTCAATCATGATAAAAAATCCTTTTTTATTTAGGTCAAGAATATTTAAAGCAGTTTCAGTTGACAGTGGCAAGTCCATTTTACGTTTTGGGTAAACCTCGTTGTGCTCGTCAGCAATTAAACCGGCAAGTTTACCTGATTTCACTCTGGCAATTTCATCCATCTCGCGCAGTACCTGATATCCATTGTGCTGAAGTTCCCTGGTCAGATCCCTGCCGTCTTTGCGTTGGGCAAAGTGTTTGTATCCACCACCAATAAATACATCGATGTCTGTTTTCAGGAAATCCGCCGCAATGTCTTCGTAGCTTCCACGACTTCCCTGATGGGCAATGTACGAAGCGGGTGTGGCATGTGTAATTGCAGAGGTTGAAACCAATCCGGTGGCCAAACCATTTTCCTCGGCCATTTCAAGAATAGTTTTGATGGCAACAGTATCGGTATTTACCCCGATGGCGCCATTGTATGTTTTTTGTCCGGTTGAAAGAGCAGTTCCGCCAGCAGCAGAATCGGTAATATAATTATCAGACGATGCTGTTTTCGCAAACCCAACATGTTTGAAATTGTCAAGAAAGAGGTGTCCGCCATTGGCTGTTATGCCTGCAAAAACCTGAGCCACTCCCATTCCGTCGCCAATCATTACAATTACATTTTTTGGCTTTTTGGCTTTAAACTTCTGTGGAAAGGTTTTTACCTCGTATTTTGTTCCGCCAGTGTATACCTTCAAGGAATCTTTTGCTTCCACTTTAAGATAACTGTCCTGACTGAAAACTTGTTGCGCTAAAAATATGATTGCCGCAATTGTTGCTATTTTACGTTTCATTTAAAAATGGTTTTAGAAGATTTAATACTTATTCCAAACAGATTAAAACTATGACGGTTCATCCCTTTTCAGAAATGAACCGTTTATATCTAAACATTTGGTAAAAATAACCGAATTTACTGATATACTTTGCCCCAAATAATTAAGTTTTTGTAACAACCCGGTTAAACCACTTTGTCTTTGAAAAGTTTTACCTGAACAGCTGTAAATCCCTTCAATCCCTTTTCAACTTCAAAATTTACAAGGTTACCTTCTTTAATCGCTTCGAGTACGTTGTTTACGTGCACAAAAATGCTTTCCTGAGATTCCGAATCACGGATAAATCCATATCCTTTTGAATCATTAAAAAAAGTTACTGTTCCTTTTCGAACAGGGTCGTAAGGAATATTCTCCTGTTTACGAATGCTAATTTCAATATCTTCTGAATTAATGATGGCTTTCTTTTTATTGGGATCAGGAGGAGTAGAGGTAATCATGCCATTTTCGTCAACATAAGCAATCATATCATCGAGGCTGCTTGGTTTGTCATTGTCTTTTCTGTCCAACCGCTTCTTTTCTTTGTCTTTTCTCTTTTTGTCTTTTTTGTTCTTTACTTCTTTTTTGTTGAACGTTTCCTGCGATCTACCCATAATTAAAAATTTATTTTCGTTATTATAACTTCTGCAAAGATAAGGTTTTACATTGAAATTTTAATGATAAACTTTTCCTGATTTCCGACAACTAAAATAACCCGAATCGAATCGTTGATGACCGTCTGTTCAATACTAAATTCCAGAATGACTTTATCCTCCTGAAAAGTGTAACCTGTTTGGCTTCTGGCATGCCAGTGAATTTTGAAAAGCCCTCAATGTCTGCCAATAGCCATGCTTCAAAATATGACACCTCGGTATCTATAATTCAATCGTCAATCCATTCAAATAAATATTCATCCTTAAATTCGATTTCGAATACTTTTAAAAATGCCAAATATTCCTGTTTAAAAGTCTTTTTTCTATGATGTTCTTTTTGTTTTTCTATGTATTGGATCACATCGGTTAATTGAGAATGACCATAAGAAAATGCCCCAAACCCTTCCTGCCATTGAAAATTATAGTGAGTGAATTTCTTCTCCTTAATAAAAGTATTTGAAGATTTTTTTATTTCACGCACCAAATCAGACAAACAACAAGTGGGTTTCATCCCAATAAAGAAATGGATGTGGTTATGGGTGCCATTAATGGCAAGCATTTTTTGCCCTTTGTTTTGAGTTATGCCAGTTATGTATTTGTAAAGTTCTTCCTCCCAATCGGATTTGATAAGGGCATTGCGGTTTTGAACGGCAAAAACCACCTGAATGTAAATTTGTGTAAAGGTATCGGCCATATCGTTAGATTTTAGTTTGTTTTCAAATCCAGAGGATTTACATGTTTATAGAAAATGCTTTGATGTGCGGAACATGCGACCCCGACCGGGGTCGAATATCGCATTGTTCAATGCTTTTCTATACACATTCGATGGCGCTGCCATCGGGTTATCTCCTCGTTCGATGTTTTTCTATAAACATATGACGGC
>JAUYEQ010000584.1 GCA_030691295.1 Bacteroidota bacterium | reverse complement strand
AAATGGTTGTCTTGTTACATGGTTGGTTTTCTATCTGACCACTGAGACTGACCACTTTTTTTAGTTGCCCGCTTCTTTTTCAGCGTCAGCTTTCATTTTTTCATTGGCAGTGATTAAAAATTCAACCCTGCGGTTTTGACTGCGTCCATATTCAGTATCGTTGTCATATTTTGGAGCAGATTCGCCAAATCCGTTAATTCTTACACGGCTGTAACTGATTCCTTTGCTGGTAAGATAAGCAGAAACTGACCCTGCACGTTGTTCAGACAACTTTTTGTTATATGCATCACTACCTTTACTGTCGGTATGTCCCTGAATTTCAATATCCGTATCAGGATAAGCATTCAGAACCGTTACCAGTTTATCAAGGTTACCTTTTGCCTCAGACGAAAGATTCGAGCTATCAAATCCAAAAAGTACATTGCTGCTAAATTCAACAACAATACCTTCGCCTACGCGTTCAACTTTTGCATCGGGTACGGCCTTCTCAATTTCCTTGGCCTGTTTGTCCATCTTATTCCCGATTACAGCTCCGGTAGCGCCACCAACTGTAGCACCTATAATAGCGCCAAGTCCGGTATTTCCGGCAACCCTGCCAATTACGGCGCCCATTGCACCACCTGCAACAGCTCCAACAGCTCCGCCTTTCTGCGTTTTATTTAACGACGCACAACTGGAAAATAATAGAGTGGTGCTTAAAATCATGATTGTAGCAATTCTAGTTTTTTTCATAATAAATGAATTTAAATGTCTAAATTTTATCAATTTCTAAATGTCTTCAATTTTGTTCCGGCAAATATATAGTGTTTCAAATTCACAGAAGTTACATAACTTTTGATAAGAGTTACATTATTCACACTTTTTTAAATTGTGTGAATAATGTAACTCTTTCTCATAATTGTGTAACGTGACTGAGAACTGATAACCGCATCTTTGTGGAGTGAAAACGATTTCACTCCTAATTATATAGAAATGAACACTACTGAAATCAAAGGCAACTGGAACGAACAGAAAGGCAAACTGAAACAGAAATTTGCAGTTTTAACCGACAATGACCTTTTACTTGTAGAAGGCAAAAATGAAGAACTGATGGGAAGACTTCAGGCAAAACTTGGAAAAACAAAAGAAGAAATACACAAAATAATTTCAGAACTTTAATGAGTTTATACATACTAAAAATCACACTATGAGAAAATTACTTCTACTTTCACTTATTCTGGCTTTAACAGCTAGTTCATTTGCTCAAACTTCCGATAAAAAATGGGGACTTGGTTTGGGTGTTGGCGTTTACGGAACAGTTACCGATAACGGTGGCCTTGGTTTTATGCCGGAATTGTATTTGAGCAGGTACCTTAGTCCACGTTTGGACCTGATGCTTAAAACTGACATGGGTTTATTCAGATCCGACCTGTTTCATAAGCTCGATTTGGTGAACCCATTTCTTGATTTACGTTTAAAACTTTCCAACGAAACAAAAAATTTGCGTCCATATCTTTATGCCGGACCAGGTTTATTATGGGACAATCAGGAAACTGGGCTCAATTTCAACGCTGGTCTGGGAACCAAGTATTATTTCAATCCCGGCACTGCGTTGTATCTTGATGCCGGTTATATCCACGGCATTGAAATTACGAGAGGCACAAACCTTGTAAGGGATAATTTCATTAAAGGCACCATAGGTCTTGAATTCGCTTTTGGAAAAACCCAGGATTCGGACATGGACGGTGTTTCGGACAAAAAAGACAAGTGCCCCAACACACCTGCCGGTGTTGCCGTTGATGAAGATGGTTGCCCGCTTGATTCAGATGGTGACGGAGTTCCCGATTACCTCGATGATTGCCCTACTGTTCCTGGATTAACTTCACTGAAAGGTTGCCCGGATGCTGATGGTGATGGAGTTGCCGATAAAGACGACAAATGTCCCGACACTCCTAAAGGTGTAAAAGTTGATAAAGATGGCTGCCCGCTTGACACAGACAAAGACGGAGTTCACGATGGAATCGACAAATGTCCGGGTACTCCTGCAGGAGTTGTTGTTGACAAAGACGGTTGCCCGGTTGATACCGATGGTGACGGTACGCCAGATTACCTGGATGATTGTCCAACTGTTGCCGGACCAAAAGAAAACAAAGGTTGCCCGGTAAAAGAATTGACTGCCGAAGAAATTGAAGCGCAGAAAATGAAGGTTGAACCAGTCTATTTTGATTTTGACAAATCAGCCGTTAAAGCTATCGAGAAATCAAAGATCGATAAACTGGTAACTTTGCTGAAAGAAAACAGCAATTATAGTGTAAATATCACTGGACATGCCGACAATGTGGGACCAGACAATTATAATATGAATCTTTCAAAAAACCGTAATGCTTCAGTTGTACGTGCAATTACTGCGGCCGGAATTAAAAAGAACCGTATTTTGTCAACAAAACCACTTGGGGAATCAAGTCCTGCTGCTACCAACGATACAGAAGAAGGCCGTGCACTTAACCGCAGGGTCGAATTTGAAGTTATTAAGAAATAATTAAAGTAAATTTCAACCTATTCAAAAGCCTTGTCTGTTTTCAGGCAAGGCTTTTTTATTATTCAGAATAAAATGTATATATTTCGATAAACAAAAAAACAAACAACTATGAAAAGGTTTATTTTTCTTTCTTTCATCCTGATTTTTGTTGCAACTGCTGGTGCACAAACTATTGATAAAAAATGGGGGTTTGGAGCAGGATTAGGGGCTTATGGCACAATCGACAATTCAGGCATTGGCCTTATGCCCGAGTTGTATCTCAGCCGATATCTCAGCCCCCGATTCGACATCATGCTCAAAAACGACCTCGGACTTTTCAGGTCAGATTTGCTGAGTGATGTCGATTTAGCCAATCCTTCGCTCAATCTCCGATTAAAACTTTCCAACGAAACAAAAAACTTCCGCCCGTACTTATTTGCCGGACCAGGTTTTTTAGCCGATAACAATGAATCAGGATTGAATTTTAATGCGGGATTGGGAGCAAAATATTATTTTACCCCAAAGACCGCATTCTATTTTGATGCCGGTTATATCAGCGGAATAGAAATAACCAGGGACTTGGAAAAGGTAACAGATAACTTTTGGAAAGCCACGCTGGGGATGGAATTTGACTTTGGAAAAACAAAGGATTCGGACATGGATGGAGTCCCAGATAAAAAAGACAAATGCCCTGACACTCCTGCCGGCGTTGCGGTTGATGCAAATGGCTGCCCGCTGGATACCGATGGTGACGGTGTTCCGGATCATTTGGACGATTGCCCGACCGAAGCTGGATTAACTTCTTTGAAAGGTTGCCCCGACAGGGATAAAGACGGTATTGCCGACAAAGACGATGATTGCCCGGATGTTTTCGGTTTAGCCAGCCTTAAAGGCTGTCCCGATACCGACGGTGACGGCGTTGCCGATAAAGAAGACAAATGCCCTGACACCCCGAAAGGCTGGAAAGTAGATGCTTCAGGCTGCCCGTTTGATACTGATAAAGATGGTTTATTTGACGAAGAAGACGATTGTCCAACAGTTGCCGGACCAAAAGAAAACAAAGGATGCCCGGTAGAAGAGGTTGTGAAAAAGGAAATCACAATTGACCAGATTGAAATTCAAAACATTCAGGCTACGCCAATTCATTTTTTATCAGATAAAAGTTACGTGACCGACTATTCAAAGGGAATCCTTGATAAACTGATCAAAACGCTGAACGAAAATAAAGACTTCAATGTCAATATATTTGGACATACCGACAGTCAGGGTTCTGATGGATACAATATAAATCTGGCAAAAGAACGGATTGAATCAACAATAAAGTATCTTGAATCAAAAGGAATTTCGGCTAACCGGATTATTCATCAAAAAGCATTTGGTGAAGCAAAACCAGCCGCCAGCAATGCCACTCCTGAAGGTCGTTTGCAGAACCGGAGGGTTGAATTCGAAATTTTCAAGATGAAATAGTAACAATTCATCAATTTCACCTGACAATTTATCAATTTCAACTGACAACTTGTACATTTTATGCGACGATTAGTGGGTTTCATCCGGCAATTCGTGAATGTGAATACTCATTTCGTCGATTTCATCCGGCAATTCGTGAATATAAGGAGGCATTTTGTGCATGTTACGAGGCGATTAATGAATATGAGCGGTCGTTTAATACGTATTTGACTTGCACCCTCAAGTTGTCCGCCATGCCGGGCGCACATAAAAAAAAACCTTGACTATTTATTTAGTCAAGGTTTTTTTCATAGCGCTCAGTAATTAGTATGTATATTCAACACCAAAGTTTAGTAAGGCTCTTGTGTAAGCCTTTTCATTAACAGACATATAATTTCTGAAATAATAGTTATACCCTGGAGTTAAAGTAAGTCCAAAATGTTCATTGAGCTTATATTTTGCCAATATCGAAAAATTAGCTCCTGCAATGGCTGATGGATATTGCTGAGTAAAAACATTGTAATTGGCGAAGTTTACAGTTCCGTCGGTAAAATAATTTTTGTGAGTTCGACCAACAACAAATTCTGATACAAATCCGGGAGAAAGGAAAAGTTGAAACTTATTCTTATTCAATACCAGATAATCGAAATTTAGATTAACGTTCAAATTCATCGTTTTTGTTACGGATTTGTAAAAATCAGAGTTAAACCCACTTAGATCCATTCCATATTTCATTTCTGAATAAGTGAATTCCAAACGGGGTCGCAGTCTTTCTGTTACAAAAAATGAAGTATTAATTCCCGTAGAAAAAAGAATACCGCCTTCAGAATAAACAAACCCATGACCGTCAGTGGTCAACCTGTAACCGTTCGAATTTTGCCCTCCTCCAATAATATACCCAAAAGAGATTTTGGATTTATTACTTTCCTGTGACTTAGCAGCAGGCAATATCAACAAAAAATTCACAATAACTAAAATAACTGTTTTCATAATATTGTTTTATCAATTTCAGATTAAAGCGAGCAAAGTATATATATTAGGCTTAACAAAAAATTAAAATAGATGAACGCCCACTTTGTGTAGATATACTCCCTGATTTAACAGAATTTAACAAAACCCTTGTAAAACAAGCATTCCAAGAAGATTGGATTGAAAATATTTCATCACAATACAGCTTCAGAAATCAAACCTGCCTAAATTCAAATATCTTTGTCGCTCAAATTTCAAAACAAAAAATAATGTCGATTGAACTGATTATACGCGAACAGATTGTTGAAGCGATTGAAAACTGCTACCAGCAAAAAATAGAATCAAGCCTCGTACAATTACAAAATACAAGAAAAGAGTTTAATGGAGATATTACGATCGTGGTGTTTCCATTTGTTCGGATGTCGAAAAAATCTCCGGAACAAACTGCTGCCGAAATCGGCGATTATCTTCAGCAAAATGTAACCGAAGTCAGCTCATACAATGTTGTTAAAGGTTTCCTGAACCTTGTCATTTCTGCGGACTATTGGATTTCAATTCTTAATTCGGTTACTTCAACTGAAAAATACGGAATTACAGAACCAACCGAATCGTCGAAACTGGTGATGGTAGAATATTCATCGCCCAACACCAACAAACCGCTGCACCTTGGACACATCCGCAACAACCTGCTTGGCTTTTCTCTTGGCGAAATTATGAAAGCCAACGGCAATAAAGTGGTGAAAACAAACATTGTAAACGACCGCGGCATCCATATCTGCAAGTCGATGTATGCCTGGAAAATGTGGGGCAACGGACAAACTCCCGAAAACACCGGCATCAAAGGCGATCACCTTGTGGGCAACTTCTATGTGAAATTTGATCAGGAATACAAAAAGGAAATCGCCACTTTGATCGAACAAGGCGAAACAAAAGAAAGCGCCGAACAAAATGCACCATCGATGCAGGGAGCACGCGAAATGTTGATAAAATGGGAAGCCAAAGATCCGGAAACCATCCAACTTTGGGAAACCATGAACAGCTGGGTTTATGCAGGATTTGATGTCACTTACAAAGAATTGGGTGTCGATTTCGACAAAATATATTACGAGTCGGAAACTTACCTCTACGGAAAAGATGAAGTTTTGCGTGGTTTGGCCGAAGGTGTTTTCTACCAGAAAGAAGATTCTTCGATTTGGGCCGACCTGACAGCCGAAGGACTGGATCAGAAAATATTGCTCCGCAGCGATGGAACTTCAGTTTACATGACACAGGACATCGGAACTGCCAAAGAACGTTACCAGGATTACCCCATCGACAAAATGATTTATGTGGTTGGAAACGAGCAGAATTACCATTTTCAGGTTTTGTCCATCCTGCTCGACAAGCTGGGTTTCGAATTTGGTAAAGGTCTGCACCATTTCTCTTACGGAATGGTCGAACTTCCACAAGGAAAAATGAAATCGCGCGAGGGAACAGTGGTAGATGCCGACGATTTGGTGGCCGGAATGATTGAAGTTTCAAAGAAAACTTCCGAAGAACTGGGCAAACTGGACGGCTACACACCCGAACAGGCTGCCGAAACTTATCGGATGATCGCTTTGGGAGCGCTAAAATATTTTATCCTGAAGGTCGATCCAAAGAAAAACATGCTGTTCAATCCTGAAGAGTCGATCGATTTTAACGGCAATACAGGTCCGTTTATTCAATATACTTATGCCCGCATCCGCTCAATTTTGCGCAAGGCTGCCGACCGAAAAATTGAATTGAACCGCACTGTTGCAATGCATTCGAAACCCGGAATTAAAGAATTGCAATTGATTAAATTGGTTTCGCAATTTCCGGTGGCGGTGAAAGAAGCAGGTGAAAGTTACAGTCCTGCCCTGATTGCCAATTATGTATATGAACTGGTAAAAGAATTTAACCAATTTTACCACGAAGCGCCCATTCTGATCGAGGAAAACGAAGAAATACGAAACCTGCGGCTTGTAGTTGCTGAAAACGTTGGAAAAGTAATCAAAACAGGAATGAAACTTTTGGGTATTGATGTGCCGGAAAGGATGTAATTTCGAGAACCTTTTCCAAAGTTATTTATTTTGATAAAGACGAAGAATAAAAAGAAATGAATACCTGTCTTTAAAATTTAGAAACTTTGGAAAAGGTGTCATTTCGATTTTTCCTTTAGTATCTCCTGAAATCTATACATTTCGTCGCGCAAACGGGCAGCTTCGTAAAAGTCGAGTTCTTTGGCGGCAGCTTCCATGTCTTTTTTGAGTTTGGCAATCGCTTTTTCCAGAGCGGGTGCACTCATGTACTGAACCACCGGATCGGCTGCCAGATTGGTTGGCTCATCGCCGCTGTAGCCTTTTACCTTCACTTTCATACCAACACTGGCATAGCCAACAATTTCGCGGCTCGACTTGACGATTTGGGTTGGCGTAATGTCGTTTTCGATGTTGTATTTCAACTGTTTTTCGCGCCGGTAATTGGTCGAGTCGATGGTTCGCTGCATCGAGTTGGTTATTTTATCGGCATACATAATCACCATTCCATTCAGGTTTCGGGCAGCGCGGCCAGCCGTTTGAGTTAGCGAACGCTCCGAACGAAGGAATCCTTCCTTGTCGGCATCCAGAATGGCTACCAGCGAAACTTCAGGCAAATCCAATCCCTCGCGCAGCAGATTGATACCCACCAACACATCAAATTCGCCTTTGCGCAGGTCTTCCAAAATCTGAATACGGTCGAGTGTTTCAACGTCGGAGTGAATGTACCGTGTTTTTACGCCCATGTTGGCCAGATAACTGCTCAACTCTTCTGCCATTCGTTTGGTCAGTGTGGTTACCAGCACACGCTCGTTGCGTTCTATCCGCAAATGAATCTCGTGCATCAGGTTATCAATCTGATTGATACTTGGACGAACATCAATAATCGGATCGAGCAATCCGGTTGGTCGAATAACCTGTTCCACCACAACTCCTTCTGATTTTGCCAGTTCGTAATCGGCAGGTGTGGCGCTTACAAATACAGTTTGATCAACAACCGATTCAAACTCATCAAAAGTCAGCGGACGGTTATCAATGGCAGCCGGAAGCCGCCAACCATATTCCACCAGGTTGATTTTACGCGAACGGTCGCCCCCGAACATGGCCTTGATTTGAGGCAAAGTCACGTGACTTTCATCAATGATGGTCACAAAATCGTCAGGAAAATAATCGAGCAGGCAGAAAGGACGTGAACCCGCAACCCTTCCGTCGAAATACCTCGAATAGTTTTCAACACCGGGACAATAGCCCAATTCACGCATCATTTCGAGGTCGTATTCAACCCGTTCCAAAATACGTTTGGCTTCCAGCGGTTTGCCAATTTCCTTGAAAAAATCGACCTGTTTCACCAGATCATCCTGAATTTGCCGAATGGCTAATTGCATCCGTTCTTTGGTAGTGACAAACATATTGGCAGGATAAATCACCGCCAAATCCAGTGATTCAATGGTACCACCGCCAACAGGATCGAATGAATAAATTTCTTCAATATCGTCGCCCCAGAAAACAATCCGGAAAGCAATGTCGGCATACGCCGGAAAAACATCCACAGAATCACCTTTTACCCTGAAATTTCCACGGTTGAATTCCACTTCGTTGCGCGAATAAAGTGCATCCACCAACTTCCGGAGAAATACATTGCGACTGATGGTTTCTCCCTTTGAAACTTTGGTCACATTGGCATGAAAATCAGCGGGGTTTCCGATTCCGTACAAACACGAAACCGACGAAACCACAATCACATCGCGCCTTCCGGAGAGCAGCGAGGAAGTTGTGCTTAGCCGGAGTTTTTCAATGTCTTTGTTAATCGAAAGGTCCTTTTCGATGTAAGTATTTGTTGTCGGGAGGTAGGCTTCAGGCTGATAATAATCGTAATAGGAAACAAAATACTCGACGGCATTTTCAGGAAAAAACTGTTTCATTTCGCTGTACAACTGGGCAGCCAGCGTTTTATTGTGACTTAAAACCAGGGCCGGACGCTGCACCTGCTCAATCACATTGGCCATGGTAAATGTTTTCCCGGAGCCGGTAACACCGAGCAAAGTCTGGAATGTTGTACCATTGCGCAAACCTTCGGTCAGCTGCCTGATGGCATCAGGCTGATCGCCCGTAGGCTGATATTCAGAAACAATTTTAAAGTCCATTATCTTGCTGTCATCTTAAAATACACCGGAAAATGATCGCTCACACCAGCCACATATTTTTTCCCAACATACGAACGGTTGGGCGTTTTATCGCCATTTTTGTTCGTGAAAATCATCCAGTCGTTGCTGTAAATATGGCCCTTCTGATTTTGTACTTTCAGCTGTTTTCCCGAAATCATTTCCTGCGAAACAATCAAATGGTCAAGCATGTTCCAGCCACCGTTGTAAAAATAAGTTCCCTGTCCTGCAGCATCGTCGGGCATCATCAGATTTACCAGTTTTGCTCCTGAATCGGGTGATTCGGCGCCAAGCACTTCCAATAAACTTTTATTTCCGGTTTCGTCGTTCATGTCTCCCATGATGATGATGCGGGCTTTCGGATCAACTTTCATCAGCAGATCAACCCTTTGTTTCAGCACAGAAGCGGCCAAAACCCGTTTGGGTTCAGTTTTGTCTTCACCGCCAATTCTCGATGGCCAGTGGTTCACAAAAATATGGACGGTTTCATTTCTGACTTTTCCGACCACGTGCAAGATGTCGCGGGTTTTAAACTGCGGATCGTCAGGAAAAATAACCGGCAACGTTTCGTGCATGATTTCGGTAAAAGCATCGCTCCGATAAATCAAAGCCACATCAATTCCACGGTAATCGGGACTTTCTTCGTGAATGATGGCGTATTTATGATCTTTAAACGCAGTCGTCCGGATTAAATCCTCGAGGACTGCGCGGTTTTCCACTTCAATCAAGCCAACGATTTCAGGCATTTCCAGAGGATTGACTTCCGAAATTACCTTTGCCAGATCGTTGAGTTTTTTCTGGTACCGCTCATTGTTCCACATTTTTTCACTTTCCGGAAGAAACTCTTCATCGGGAACATTCGGATCATCCACTGTATCGAACAGGTTTTCAACATTGTATGAAACAACCGTGTATTCATTCCGGAGCATTTTGTTCTGTGAAGAACAAGATCCCGATACCCATGCACCAACAACAAGCAACCAAATAATTTTTCGCATAACTTATTTCCCTATCATAACTTCATAATATTTAGTAACATCCACCACCATCATTCCGGCAGTTTTTGCAGCCTGAATACCCAAAACACCATCTTCATATACCTCACAATATTCAGGATTTACACCCATCAGTTCAGCACATTTAACAAACGTTTCGGGATGTGGTTTAAAATTCGAAACATCTTCGCTGGTCACCAAAATATCGAAATAATCCTGCAAGCCAATAATTCCAAGGGTTTTCAGCGATAAGCGCCTTGAACCGCCCGTTCCGATAGCCATCGGCAATTTTCCATGGTATTCGCGTACCAGATCGGTAATGATTTTTATTTCAGGAGTGAGATGCATGTTCTTTTCAAACTCGGCTTCCTTAATATCGCCCAATTCCTTTGGGTCGATGTTTTTGCCAAACAACTTGTTGAGCTTTTCTACTGTTGGATAAAGTGGAATTCCGGCAAGCTGGGAAAATAATTCAGTACTAAAATCGATGCCAAATTTGGCAGCAGCATTTTTCCAGGCTGAGTAATGAATTGGCATGGTGTCGGCCAAAGTTCCGTCAAGATCAAAAATCAGCGCTTTTGCCTTCGGATTAATCTTCAAATCTGTTCTTATCATCACTTGTTTTTCTGATTTGTGCCAAAAATAGCCATTTAAAACAGAAGATGAGTTTTATAGTTTTTTTGTTTGGCCGAAAATTAACATTTTTGTCCTGCACAAAATATATTCAGATGATTTCAAATTATTTACTCAGCCTAACCAGTATCTCACAATGGGGACTGTTTCTGGGTATAGCATTAATTATTTTTGGGTGGATTGAAAAGCGGGAGAAGTTAATCCTGGCCGGACAACTGGTTTTTATATTTTTAGGCATAATGGCTGCATGGATAATATTGAACAACCAGATTTATGTACCTGAAATTACTGACAACAATATTCCGAAACAACTTAAAGTGCTTGCCTATTTTAAAGGCGTGACTGCATTTATAGTATTAACAGTTATTTCAATTCTGCTGAAATTATTTAAACTTCGCTTTCACAAGGTCAGTGTTTTTATTCTGCTATTCTTTGCGTTGGTACTGTTTTTTATGGTATTCAATATCCAGCAGATAGCAAGCTAATTGCACTAAATTTGGGATAGCCAAAAACCAAGAATACCGCAAGTCAGACCCACGGTATTCCCAAAAATTAGAAACTACGATTTGCAGCATAGCACCTTAAAAACTATTTATAGAAAACCAAAACTGAGCAATTGAAACTAACTTGTAAAAACAAAAACTTTTAAGAGTATCAAAATTACAACTACAGATCCCCAGAAAAGTGCCATTGCCAAACCTCCACTAATTTTACTTTTTTCCATGATGGTATATGTTTTATTTATAAAAACAAAATTAAGCTTGCATTCTGAGACTGCCCGTTAGAGGACAATTAAAAAATAATTAGAATCTTATTAGAATTTCGTTTCAAGCAAATTGTATTTTAGTTTTGCTTAAAAAAAGTTTAAAATGTCAGATAAACGCCTTTTAATTGTTGAAGACGAGCAGCGGCTGGCCGAAATTCTTCAGAAACAACTCGAAGAGTCAGGATTCAAGGCTGATGTAGCGAGTGATGGCTATGTTGGCAAACGAATGATCGAACAACAGTATTACGACCTGATTGTGCTGGACATTAATTTGCCACTGATGAATGGATACGAATTATGCAAAGAAATCCGTAAAACCCAGCGATTCGGGGAATAGAATAATTTAGCTTTGATTCGTAATTGGGATGATTAAATGGCAAAGCAGTAGCTGCGGACA
>JAUYEQ010000583.1 GCA_030691295.1 Bacteroidota bacterium | reverse complement strand
AGCCTCCCCCGCCCCCTCCGAAGGAGGGGAGAAATACATTGATTAAATCTTTGTTTTCGAAAACAGTAGTTTGCTTTCATATATATCAGATTTTTTCGATCTGGTCGAGATAGTCCATCGGACTTGAGTAGATAAACTGATAATTGAGCAGCCGGATAAGTTTACTGCTATCGATGGTTTTAAAGGCGGCAAGTTCATCGGAAATAACCGGAACCGGTAATCCTGATTGAATGGCCGCTTTTTCGTAAAAGTCTTTTTTCATCGGATGTTCAGGGCAACAGGCATTCAGTGTTTCGCCCCAAAGTTCCTGTTTAATGATGGCTGAAATTATTCTGATACAATCGTCCTGATGAATCAGGTTTACCGGCGCATTGGCAATTGGCTGAATCGTTTTCAGGAGAAAACGTGCTGGATTGCGGTCGGAACCAATTAAGCCGCCAAACCGAACAATGGTGGTTTTAAATTCTGATTGTTCTCTCAATAAATTCTCGGCAACAATCAGTGCGCGACCACTTGCTTTATCAGGAACCGAGATGTCCTTTTCATTCGCAAGTTGGTTTTGGTCTGGATAAACGGATGTAGAGGAAATGAATATTACTTTTTGAATTCCAGCCTTCAGGATGAATGGAATCAACCGTCGGATCTGTGATGGAAAAATCTGCTCAATCCCTTCGATTCTGCGCGGCGGAATGGAAATAATCAATACATCGCATTTGAAAAAATCCGGATCATCCAGGATGACTTCAGTATCTGACAAAACAATTCGGAAAGGCAAAATACCTGCATCGCGTAACATTTCGAACTTTTCTTCAGAAGTAACCGAGCCTTTTACTGCATTTCCTTTTTCCAGAAAATGCTTTGCAAGCGTTACTCCCAGCCATCCACATCCAAGTATTGATATTGATTTTACTGCCATTGTGATGAGTTTATACCAGCGATTAATGTCTAAAATCTGAGCCTTTCAATGTTTCTTTCACGTATTGTTTGCGGATCACAAAATCGCCCAGCTTTTCACCTTCAGTCCGATTTGCGGCGTAATCGGCAATGATCGGTTGCAATTCAGCCAGGATTTCGTCCTCGGTAAGCGTTTCCTTGTACAGGGTATTCAGGCGGGTTCCGATAAAATTTCCACCGAGATAGAGGTTGTAGTGACCTTCCGATTTACCGACAAAGCCAATTTCGGCCAGATACGGCCGTCCGCAACCATTCGGGCAGCCGGTCATCCTGATCACAATTTCTTCTTTTAACAATCCATGCTGATCGAGAATTGTTTCAATTTTGGTGATCAGTGATGGCAGATACCGTTCAGCCTCGGCAAAAGCCAAACCGCAGGTATTCAGCGCGACACAGGCAATAGAATTTTGACGAAGGCCCGAAATTTCACCGGGTAAAACACCGTTTTCTTTTAAAATCAGGCTTATTTTCTTCTTCTCTTCGGAAGTCACATTTGCAATAATCACGTTCTGGTTTCCCGTCAGGATAAATTGGCCGGCAATGGTTTGAGCCACTTCGCGCAACGCAGATTTCATTTTGTAATCCCCTTTGTCGGCAACGCGTCCACCTTCGATAAAAAGAGTCAGGTTCCATTTCGAATCTGTGCCTTTTTTCCAGCCAAGCCGGTCGCCATTGCGGGTAAAAACGTATGGTTTTGCTTCCTGGAATTCATACCCAAGGTATTTTTCCACTTCCTTTTTAAACCACTCGAGACCATGTTTATCGACGGTATATTTCATTCTGGAAAGCTTGCGGTTTTGCCGGTTTCCGTTGTCTTTCTGAACGAGCAACACTTTTTCCGACACTTCAAGCACCTGTTCCGGAAGGCAAAACCCAATTACATCGGCCAATCGCGGATAGGCTTCAGGAATGCCGAAAGTTGAACCCAGTCCTCCGCCAACAGTTACATTGTAGCCAACAATTTTACCATTTTCAACAATGGCAATAAAACCCAAATCCTGTGAAAACACATCGCAATCATTGTAAGGCGGAAGTACTACCGCGATTTTAAATTTACGCGGAAGATACCGGTCGCCATAAATTGGTTCAACATCCTGTTTGCTGTCCGCAATCAATTTCTTGTCGAGCCAGATTTCGTGGTAGGCAGTAGTTGATGGCAGCAAATGTTCGCTGATTCTGCGAGCTGTATCGCACATTTCAGCTTGTAAAGGCGATTCTGCCGGGTTCGGATGGCACATCACATTTCGGTTAACATCGCCGCAGGCAGCAATGGTATCCATCAAACTATCGTCCATGGCCTGAATGGTTTTCTTCAGGTTGGTTTTAATTACCCCATGCAGTTGAAACGTCTGACGGGTAGTAAGTTTCAGCGTGTGATTGGCATATTGTTCCGAAATTGAATCCATTTTCAACCATTGCGACGGGCTCACTACCCCACCCGGAATCCTGACACGTATAAGAAAAGAATACGCAGGTTCCAGCTTTTGACGTTTGCGTTCTTTCTCCAGATCGCGGTCGAATTGCTGGTACATTCCGTGAAACTTTGATATTTGCGTGTCGGCAAATGCAATTGAACCGGTGATCGGGTCGGCCAGGCTTTCTACCAGCGTGCCCCGCAAATAGTTGCTATCGTATTTAATCTTTTCCAGTTCTGACAATTCACTCCAATTTATATTATCGCTCATTGTGTTTATTTTAATAGACATCCGTTTGAAACCGTTTTTCCTTTTTTAATTTTTTCAGGAATTCAATGGCGCTTTCTTCGCTCATTCCGCCTTGCGTCTCAAAAATTTGCAGCAATGCTTTCTGAACATCGCGGGCCATCTGTTTCATATCTCCGCAAAGATAAATACTTGCACCTTTTTTCAGCCATTCAAAGATTTCTTTTTGTTGTTCAATTAGACGGTGCTGCACATAAATTTTTTGCTCCTGATCGCGCGAAAAGGCTACGTCAATTTTTTCGAGATAACCGTCTTTGATCAATTTCTGCCATTCAATCTGGTATAAAAAATCAGAACTGAACCGTCTTTCGCCAAAGAAAAGCCAGGTTTTTCCTTTCTGGTTATTGGCTTCGCGTTGCTGCAAAAATGCACGGTATGGCGCTACTCCTGTACCCGCTCCCACCAAAATAACCGGAGTTTCTTCACTTTCAGGTAGTTTGAATGCAGGGTTTTTCTCAATAAAGACGGGAACAAGCGAATCGGGTTCAATTTGATCGGCCAAATATGTAGAACATGCGCCGGAACGTTCCCTTCCATTTCTTGAATAGCGAACCCTCGAAACGGTAATGTGAACTTCTTCGCCTACTGCCAGTTGGCTCGATGAAATGGAATACAATCGGGCTGGAAAACTACGCAGAACCTGAACCAATTCCTGGGCAGTCAGTTCTGCCTGAAATTCCTCCAGCAAGTCCAGAACATCGTGTCCGTACAAATATTGGTCTAATTTTTCTTCACTTTCAATTACTTCCTGAAGCTTTGGATCAGCAGTTTTTTCGAAATAATTCTGAATAACATCGCGGGTCAAAACAGTAATTTCAAGGTAATTTAAAAGTGCCTGTTTAATAGAAAATTCACCTTCTTTAATTGTCACTGCTTCCGAACCGTCAAATCCTTTGAATCTCAAAATCCCATCAACCAAAGCTGGCGGATTACTGGCCAAAATTCCTACCGAATCGCCTGGTTCATAAGTTATTCCGGAGCCTTCAAGCGATAACTCTACATGATAAACTTCCTTGTCCGAATCACGTCCGGTA
Organism: Bacteroidota bacterium; assembly: GCA_030691295.1. Lineage (GTDB taxonomy): Bacteria > Bacteroidota > Bacteroidia > Bacteroidales > Prolixibacteraceae > Aquipluma. Next base: position 9,951 of record JAUYEQ010000583.1, on the reverse strand, counting down.
ATTTTCACTTTATCGAGTACAGTTGCCTGAAAAGGATTTCTCCGGGTGTATTCCAGCACTTTCGCAGTCGTACTGACACTTTCAAACACATTTGAACTTGCTTCAGTTTCAGCAAAAACACTGGCGAACTGGTTGATCCAGCGATCAACATCTTCTTCAAAATCGACATCAAGTTTCAAAATGGGTAAAATGGATTGTGCTCCTGCATGGGTAAGCGCAAGGTCGATATCAATACCTGTTTTGCAAAATAGTTTATAACTTTTATCGCCCAGAGCAACCACGGCATAGTTTAGTCCGGGCAATTTCGGGGAGCGTTTTCCGGTAATGAAAGCGTGAAAATCTTCGGCCATTGCAGGTGGTTCGCCCTCGCCATGTGTGCTGACGATGAAAACAACATTGGCTTCCGATGCAAGTTGACGGGCTTTATACTCATCAAGAGCAATGGCATTTACTTCAACGCCTTTGCTGGCAAGGTTTACAGACAGTTTTCCTGCAATGGTTTTGCTTCGTCCGGTGTGTGTGCCGTATAGTATTGTCAGTTTTTTATTGCTTTTTGTCTGAACTACTGCATTGACTGGCTGAATGCCGGAAGTTGATGCCAGCAATCCCTGAAAATAACCGTTTATCCAGAGTAATTGTTCCCGGTTCAATCCAGCAGAAAGGCCCGACAAAGCGCCTAACTGTTGTTCATTTAATGGACTTAATTGTATGGTCATATTTATTGAGTTTTTTCCTTTTCCAAATATTCCTGAATCAAATTTCGCAGCCGGATGGATTCATAAACATCCTGCGCATTTGAACTTACCGCAACATTGATATTTCCATCTTTATAAATGGCTGGTGAAACAAACTGGCAAAGCGAAGGTTTATCGTGAATGTTAACCAGAACGCCTGCTTCCCGCCCGTCGATTGCAATCTGGCGGTCGAGTTCTTCATTGTTTGTACACGAATAAAGCATCAGGTAGCCTTGCAGGTCACTCTTTTCGTAGCTTTTTTCGTAGCATGTAATCCCGCTTGACTTTATCTCGTCAATGATGTTTTCGGCAACAACTTCGAGGTTGGCGCCAAAACGTTCTAAAATCCTGATTTTCTTTAATGCGCTATGTCCGCCGCCAATAATCAATATTTTTTGATCCGAAATATCAATTGAAATGGGTAAATAGTTTTTCATTTCAGCATTTATTATTTAAATCTGATAATCATTTCCTGTATTTTTGATGCGCCCGAATTTTATTCTGTTCCAGGTTCTTTCATGCAAATAATAAAGTATCATTTATTATTAACTTATAGTTATAAAAAAAGCCCTTCCGGGTTCCAGAAGAGCTTATAAATATCATGGTAAAATCTACCTACAAATTTTCTATCTTCTGAAATTGAGAATTTAACCACATACACATATACATGTTGCCGGTAGAATTCAATTTTACTATTTCAGATGAAAAATTACACATAGAAAAATACTTTACGGTCTGTTGTTATTTTGACTCTGCAAATTTAACTTCAAAATCCACAAATCAAAACCAAATAGTGTTTATTTTTCGTTAAATCATCAAAAAGCATCATTTCAGAATCTATATTTGTCACTTCATTCAAATTTTTCGCATGGCTCCTGATGTTTTCTATTTTAATCCAACCTGCGAATTAGCAGTTGCCAATGGATCGTTTAGCTATATGCCTCCCCGCCTGCTGCGCGAATTTGAGCAGGATTGTTCGGTTTTACCCTTTGTTTTCGGTACTTCAGGCGATTTTGTACTAACTAAAAAGATACCATCCAAAGAATTTATACTGAAAATGACTGATGCCGGATTTGAAATGCCTGAATTCCGCCCATTGAAAGAACTGATTTCAGGAAGAACAGAAACTATTGGCTCAATTTTGCCGTGGGGCTGGAGTCCGGCTGCCCACTTTTACCTCAAAGATCTGAAAGAAAAATGCTCACCCGAATTTCGTGAAAGTCCGGTTTTTAGCTGGAAGGAAGGGCACAAAACACTGTTTGAAAGAATTACGTCCCTTCTTTTTCTGGAAGACTTTCTGGAACAAAATCCCACTGAGTTTTTCGTTGATCGGGAATTGATTGGAACCAAAGTCACTACAATTGAAGGAATTGAAGAACTTTTAAATAATCAGTTTCCGCTTGTACTGAAAGCGCCCATGAGCAGTTCAGGACGTGGCATCCAGATCATTAGAAAACAAACACTCAACACCTCGAACCGGCAATGGATTTCGGGTATTTTAAATCAGCAGAAATACCTGATTGCTGAGCCTTTCCTGAATAAAGTGATGGATTTCTCGTTTCAATTTAAAATAAGTAACGATGAGCCTGAATATTTGGGGTATTCCGTTTTCGAAACCAATTCGAACGGGCAGTATCAATGCACTTTTATTCATCCTGAAATAGAAATGTCGGGCATTTCAGCAATAAATTTGGAAATGAAAACAAAAATCGGGACAACAGCCTTATTGCTAAAAAAAGCCCTGAAAGATTCGGTGTATGCGAAACTGCAACGTGGTTTTTTAGGTATCGACGCAATGATTTACAAAACTAAGGAAGGATTAAAAATTCAGCCTTGCATAGAAATAAACAGCAGGATGAACATGGGAATATTGACAACGCAAATCGAAAAGAAAACTCTTGAGGAAACTGAAGGAAAATTTGCACTTTATTATGGTAGCCGCGGCGAATTTAAAAGATTCACTGATATTATGACTCTGGAACATCCATTAAAAATCAGCAATGGCAAACTAAGTTCCGGTTTTCTTTCAATGGTTGAGCCTGATACAGAGACACAATTTGGCGCTTATTTCTCTTTAACTGCGGCCAGATAATGATTAATGGTATCGAGAAGGTACTTCAGCCGAATAGGCTTTGTGATAAATTCATCGCATCCGGCTTCCATACATAACTTTTCTTCACCTGAAAGGATAAACGCAGTTTGAACAACAATAATGATAGATGGGAATTCGGTTTTAATAATCCGGGTGGCTTCAATTCCATCCATTTTAGGCATATTAATGTCCATTAAAACCAAATCGATGTGGTTATTTCTAACAATTTCAACTGCTTCAAGGCCATTTTTTGCCCATATGAGTTGAGATTTTGTTTTCCGGAGGGCGGCCTCAAAATAGATATTACTTGTTTCGTTGTCTTCAACGATCAAAACTGTTTTCCCTTCCCACAAATAACTGTTGTCATTATAATCCATTTGGTTAGTTTGAATTTGGTTATTTTTTAAATATTTCTACGCTCCAATTGTTGACTAATACGTTCAATCACACGAACTAAATCATCATTATTAAAAGGTTTTCCTAAATAATCATCCATTCCTACCGACATAAAAATCGCTTTATCGCTTTGAAGTGTATTGGCCGTCATCGCAATAATTGGAATCCGGTTCACAACATTGTTGTTTTCTTCCCATTCACGAATGATTGTTGTTGCCTCCACTCCATCCATTCCGGGCATTTGAATGTCCATCAATATTGCATCAAATGCCTCATTTTTAAACATTTCGACAGTCTGAAATCCATCAGCCGCCACACTTACATAGTGACCCATTTTCACCAGATTTAAGGTAGCGACTTTTTGGTTAATAACATTGTCTTCTGCCAAAAGAATTTTAAGTTTTTTAACACTTATTTTTGATGGTTTTAATTTCTTCTCATCAGGAACAATTATACTTTGCTTCGATATGCCAAATTCACAATCAAAATAAAAAACAGCTCCGTTTCCTTCCTCGCTTTTTATTCCAATATTTCCATTCATGAGTTGAACCAGGTTTTTTGAAATGGCAAGTCCAAGGCCGGTTCCTCCGAATTTTCGGGTTGTTGATACTTCGGCCTGGGAGAATGATTTAAACAATTTAGATTGATTTTCAGGTGAAATCCCAATTCCGGTATCCTGAACTTCAAATTTCAGAACAACTTTATCTTCATTGATCCGGATCGTTTCGACATTGATTTTCACATATCCGGCTGTGGTAAATTTGATTGAATTATTGCACAGATTGATTAATACCTGCTTTAAACGCAGCGGATCACCAACCAACATTTCAGGAACTTCAGGAGCCAGCGAATAGCAGAATTCCAGTCCTTTTTGATCGGCTTTGTATCTAAGCAATTTAATGACTTCGCCCACTTCATTGCTCAAATTGAAGCGGATACTTTCGAACGTGATCTGCCCGGCTTCAATTTTGGAAAAATCGAGAACATCGTTAATAATTATCAACAGATTGGCGCCGGATATTTCTATAACATCCAAATATTCAAGTTGTTCCTTGGTGAGGTTGGTTCTTTTCAATATATCTACCATGCCAACAATTCCGTTCATTGGAGTGCGGATTTCGTGCGACATATTGGCCAAAAAAATTGCTTTTGCTTTCGCAGCCGCTTCGGCCAATTCTTTTGAATGGATGAGCTCATCCTGTGTTTTGCGAAGGGTAAGATGCAAGTTTACCCTTGCCAGAAGTTCTTCTTTACTGAACGGTTTTGGAATATAATCGACTGCACCAAGGTGAAACCCTTTGGTGATGCTGTCTTTTTCCTTTTTTGCGGTTAAGAAAATTATGGGAATATCGTGTGTCTGAGGATTGGCTTTAAGGTGAGAACAAACTTCAAATCCATCAATATCAGGCAAAACAATATCGAGTAAAATCAAATCGAATTTATGTGCTTTTGCTTTTGCAATGGCCGATTTGCCATTTATGGCGGTAGCAATCAAATAACCCTGATCTGATAATATATCCTTCATCAGATCAAGGTTTAGTTGAACATCGTCAACAATCAGTATTTTCGAAGGTTGTGTATTTTCTTTCATGACCTAAAAAGCTGTATTTAACCAGTTAATTATCTCTTCCGGATTTAGGATCTTTTTTGCGGCATTTAACCTGATCGCTTCTTTTGGCATTCCAAAAATGACTGCTGATTTTTCATCCTGGGCAATGGTCATAGCCCCGGCATCATGCAGTTCGAGCAAACCTTTTGCACCATCTGAACCCATTCCTGTGAGTATGATGGCAACAATATTTTTCGCTGGAAAATTGATTGCCGAATGAAACAAAACTTCAACTGATGGACGATGTCTGTTGACCAATGGTCCCATCTCCAGCTTGCATTTGTGCTGCCCATTCTCTTTTACCAAAAGTAAATGATTGAACCCATTTGCAATATATACGCTGCCCTGTTGCACGATATCGCCCTTTTCAGCTTCCTTCACATTGAGTTTGCACTCCTGATTTAATCGCTTGGCGAAGGCTCCGGTAAATTCTCCGGGCATATGCTGAACGATCAAAATTCCAGGCAAATCGGTTCTGATATTTTTCAGAATTTTCGATATAACCTCGGTTCCTCCGGTAGAAGCGCCAATTAAAATAAACTTCTCTGAAGGCAGATTGGAAGCAGGGGTAAATGTCGCTGTATTTATATTACTATGAACAGTATCACTTAAAGATTCCTTTGAAGGTTTAAGCCTGACACTTTCAGTCATGGAGGCTGCCTTCACTGCATCAACAATACGGATACTGTATTCCTCCATTTGTTCCGGAGTAGAAAGTTTAGGTTTGGTAATTATCTCGCGGGCACCAAGTTTAAGTGCGCGAATTCCTTTTTCTGAACCTTCGCCGGCGTTGGATGAAATAACGACCACCGGAATTGGATGCTGTTTCATTAATTTCGAGAGAAAAGTTAGCCCGTCCATGCGGGGCATTTCAATATCAAGGGTAATTACATCAGGAAGGTTTTCAGCAATTTTCTTCACTGCTTCATATGGATCAGACGCACTTGATATTACATCAATTTCCGGATCCTGATTCAAAATCTGTGTCAATGTTATTCGCATTGTAGCCGAATCATCTACCACCAATACTTTAATCTTCCTGCTCATTTGGCTTCATTTTGATTGTTTTTAACCAGGTACTTTTGCAGCACCTCACCGGTTCCGGTATTAAAAAGAATTTTCCGGCCCAGTTTTCCTCCTGTACTCGAACTGGTCACCGGAATCCCCAATTCTGAAATAAACTTATGTGCCAATTCGATATTTCTACGCCCAACATTAAAAACGGATACTTGTTCAGTAAGTAATTCAGCCCCGCCAAAAATTTTACATACAATGTCTTCTTTTTTTACGCCAAAGTCAAGCATTTTTTGTAATAACTGGGCAATTGCCACATTTCCGTATCTCGGTGATTCCAGTCCTTCGCCATTCCAATAGGGAAGCATAAAATGGTTGATCCCGCCAATGCATTTTTTCTTGTCGAACAAACATACCGATACACACGAACCGAGAATGGTTGTTACCCATTGCTGCTCTTTGCTTATCCATATCGTTGAAGGATGAAGAAAATGTTTCATTTGACGGACGTTGCTCATTAGTAGCTCGTTTCCGAATCAAGAATAAACCCTTCCAGATCATCCCAGTCATTTGTTTCGGCGCTTTCAGGAATAGAAACAGTTATCCTTATGCCCCCGTCAAAATTATCATTGATGTTCACTGTTCCGCCCAACAAATTGGCATAAGCCAAAACGATTGATAAACCCAACCCATGACCTGTATTTATGGAATTGATCTTTTCATCCAATTGTTTGAAACGATCAAATATAATCTTCTGGTTATCAGGCACGATACCTTTCCCATGATCAGAAACCTCCACCGATAGAATCCCGTTACTAAAAATGAACACAATCTCAATGGTTGAGTCGTCGTGACTGAATTTTATTGAATTGCTGATCAGGTTTTTAAGTATCAAATCCAGTTTTTCCCTGTCTGATAAAAACATGAGCGATTCGTCTGGTTCTGATTCATTTATAAAACTTGTCAACAGCCTGATTCTCTTTCTCTTCAACTGCTTGCTGAAATATTGGTTCAGGTGGTCGCTTAAATCCTTTATACTGAAACCTGACAATTTAATTTCATCCATACCAGCTTCGTTGCCAGCAGCCGCAAAAATATTTTTCAACTGAAAATCGAGGTGAAAAGCTTCGTCGAAAATTAGTTCAGCCATACGGTGGGCGGTGCCCATTTGACCTTCGTTCAGTTGCTGAATGTTTCCGGCCAAAGCAAGAACACTTGCAAACGGGTTGACGATTTCATTGGTAATATTGCTGATAAAATGACCTTTGAATCGCTCTGAATCCCGAAGTTTTTCGTTGACTTTATGAAGATTCCTGAGTAATTCATCATTTTCAGATTGAAGTTGTAAAAGCTGCTTTCGGCAATTTTCCATCTCATTTTCACTTTTATTTCCGGAATAATTCATAGCCTAATTATTTTTTTTAACATATACACTCGGAGCAATCGACCTGATTGGCAGGTTCATATTAATAAGCGATTCGGAATGCCCAATAAATAGAAAACCACCGTCAACCAACCTGTCCAGCACTTTTGTCAATATTTCAATTTGCACAGCCTGTTCAAAATAAATCAATGTATTCCGCAGAAAAACAACATTGAAATCATCTTTAAGCTCATACAAATCGTCCATTAAATTTAAGTAGCCGAACCGAACCTTATTGCGAATTTCTTTTACAAGCCGAACTTTTTGATCATTTGAACTTTTGCTTTTCAGAAAATATTTTCGTTTCAACTCCATTGAAATTTCATCAACCTGTGCCATCGGATAAATGGCTTCTTTGGCCGCTTTAAGCATCCGGGTCGAGATATCGGTTGCAGTAATAAAATAGCTCAAATTACAGCCTGAAGTGCGAATGAATTCTTCGATCGTGATTGCCACTGAATATGCCTCCTGACCGCTTGAACAGCCCGCACTCCAGATCTTCATTTGCGAAATTCTGTAATTTGGCATTTGTTTCTGAAATTGAGGAAGTACTATATCTGTCAGAAAATCGAAATGCGCACTTTCCCTGAAAAATTCTGTTTTGTTGGTAGAAATAAAATCGGCCAAAACCGAAAATTCTTCCGTTCCTAGATTTGAATCCAATAATCTGATGGCATATTCATCGAATGAAATCATATTAAGTTCGCGCAAGCGTTTTTGTAACCGACTCTGAAACATGATCTTCTTCTCGGCGGACATTTTTATCCCATACCTTTCCGTGAGCATTTTCCCCAGTTTCAGGAACAAGTCATCCGTAATTTGAATAATTTCCGATTTCACCTTTAAAGTTTAGAAGCGTTCAAATTCATCGTCCGAACTATCCGGAAGATCAAGATCGATTACCACCTTTTTTTTATTTTCAGGAGTAACATTTCGTTTCGGCGGCTGAGGTTTTACAGGTTTTTGTTTCGGAAAAGTTTCACCTTCTGAATTTCCTATTTTAAAGAATGAAATGGTTTCCTTAAGTTGTTCTGCCTGAGCCGACAATTCAACGGCATTGGTTGACAGTTCTTCTGACGTGGCCGCATTTTGCTGTGTTACCATGTTCAATTGTTGGATGGCCATATTTATCTGATCGGCGCCCGAACTTTGCTCCAGATTGGCCGCTGCAATTTCATGAATAAGCCGCGATGTTTTCTGAATATCAGGAACGATTTCATTCATTATTTTTCCGGCTTCTTCGGCATTGAAAACACTTGATTTGGTAAGCTTGTCAATTTCGGTAGCAGCAAGTTTGCTACGTTCGGCCAGCTTGCCAACTTCAGATGCCACCACCCCAAAACCGCGTCCGTGTTCACCTGCCCGTGCTGCTTCAACGGCGGCATTGAGGGCAAGAATATTTGTTTGAAATGCAATATCGCCGATAATTGAAATTCTGTCGGCAATGTCGCGCATGGCAGTCACTGTTCTTGTAACTTTTTCGCTCCCTGTGAGAATATCAGTTTCAGCCCTTGCTGCAATCTGTTCTGTCTGTTTTGCATTTTCCTTGTTTTGCTGAATGTTGGCAGCCATTTCTTCAATAGCAGCCGAAACCTCCTCGGCAGCCGATGCCTGTTCAGATGCACCCTGCGAAACAAACTGCGAAGTTGAACTCAATTCGAGACTTGCCGATGCAAGGTTATCGGCAGTTGAAGAAACATAGCTGATCACGTCTCTGATACGGGTTCCCATCATTTGCAGATTGTATGCAAGTAGTCCTATTTCGTCTTTTTGGTTGACATCAATTTCAGCAGTCAAATCGCCTTTGGCCATTTTCCGGGCAAATTCGATGCCTTTTAAAAGTGGCACAGTGATAAGCCTTGAGATATAAAAACTAATATAAATTGCAAAAAACAAAGAAATTGTGGCAAGGATTATTTTGCTAAGAATAGAAGCCGCAATTGTTTTGTTAAAGTTTGTTGCTATTTCGGTTGTGTAGGCAACGGCAGATTTTCGCAGCGTATTCGAATTTTGAATTAATTTTTCTGAAATTGCAGCATTCGCTTTTCTTAGTTCCTGAAATTTTGCATTTCTGGCTTCAAGCTCAGCAATTACTGATTTTTTATCCGATACCTTTTCAATTTTTTCGTTTAAAGCTGAAATATCCTGGTTTATTTTGTACGAAAGAAGCATATTCTGTTCATATTGAGGAATCTGAATTCTGGCTTCACTCAGCTTCTGTTCCAACTTCGGGAGACTTGAAGCTTCCAGAAGCAACTGTTCGCCATCCCCAATATCTTTCTTCAGGGCTTCCAATTCAACTTTGGCCGATTTGTAATACTCCGGTTTACCTGTCAGAAAAAAACCTTCCATATTAAAAGCAACCATTTGTGTGTGGTTACTTATGTTTGAAGAAAGTTCGAGTTGGGGAAGAAATTCGTCGGTAAACGATTTTATATCCTTCTTGAAAAACAACAAGGTGGCAACAGAATACACAACTAAAATAAAACCGATAAAAATCAGGATACCAAAGGCTCCCATCAGTTTTGTACGTATTTTCATGTCAACAAATCTCATAGTCATATATTTAAAGTAGTTTTTATTCAACAGCAATAATTAAATTAATCTCTTCCTCCGAAAATATTTTGTCAATGTTCAGAATGATCACAAATTCAGATTGAAACGTAGCAATTCCAAAAATATA
>JAUYEQ010000581.1 GCA_030691295.1 Bacteroidota bacterium | reverse complement strand
AAGTTAAAAAGCAGAATGATGTGCCACGGATTAGTGCTTTGGACGGCGTATTCAACCATGCCTCCATTGTCCCCGCGGTAACCTTTCAACACAAGCCAACCAACGATCCACCCCGATTGGACTATTTTGAAGCAGAAATAGAAGAACAAAATAATCAGGTTTAAAACCTGGTACGAGTATTTGACTATCGTTTTCATTTCAAAACAAAATTAATGTACAACTCTGTATTTAGTAAATCAGAAGCAGCCATTTCGCAATAATTTACCACCGGACCAGCAAAAACACCCATTCCTACAATGGCCAGGGCTAGAATTACTGAAGCCGAAATCATCAATCCATGAGGAAGCGGTTTTGTATTTACGGGAGCTTCAACTTCAGGAGGAGTATTCTTCCAGAAAACCTCGATCCAGATTTTCACCATCGAGAATAGAGTAAAAAATCCAACAAAAAGGGCCACCAATGCTACGGAAACATGCCCACTTTCGATACCGGCTTTAATCACCAGGTATTTTCCGATGAACCCGCTCAAAGGAGGCAGGCCTGCCAGGCTAAAAGCAGAGATGAAAAAGAGGACGCCCCACAAAGTATTCTTTTTAAACATGTCGCCAAGTACTTTTAAATTTAATGTTTGACGCTCGCGATGAACCCAACCGGCAACAAGAAAAGCATTGGTTTTTGAGATCATGTTATGCCCAAGAAAAAATATGGCAGCCGCCAAACCTGCAACAGTATAAAAAGCAAGGCCAATAACCACATAACCTAACTGACTAATAATGTGGAATGACAAAATTTTCCGAAAATCATATTGAGATGATGCGCTAAACACACCAATTACCATCGATAAAATTCCGATCCACAAAACCACCGGATTCCAGAAAGATGTTGAATGATAAAGGAAAAGCGTGTAAATTCGGATCAGCGAATAGATACCAACCTTGGTGAGCAGTCCGGCAAAAAGAGCTGTAACTGCCGGAGGGGGCGTATGGTACGAAGCAGGTAACCAGAAGAAAAACGGGAACAATGCTCCTTTAATGGCAAAACCTACTACGATTAAAACCATGGCCGGACTTAACTGGCTCAGGACATCGCCCGATTGGGCAATTTTCTGCGACAGATCGGCCATATTGAGGGTCCCCATTTTCCCATATAAAATACCAATTCCGGCAACGAAGAAGAAAGATGATATAAGGTTTAAGATAAGATACTTAATGGCACCTTCGAGCTGAGCGCGCTCTCCCCCGAAACTAATCAGGATGAACGAACCCATTAGCATTACTTCGAACCAAACGTAAAGATTGAATAAATCACCTGCTAAAAAACTGCCGTTTACTCCCATCAAAATACCGTGGGCAAACAGAAAATAACCATTTTTGATGCGCGCGGTATCAACCGATTGAATGGAATAGAGGGTTACCACCGCAAATACCAATGCCGATACAAGCAGCATAAAAGCGCTGAAGCGATCAGCAACCAGGGTAATTCCAAATGGTGCCGGCCATGAACCCATTTGGGTTTTTATCATTCCAACTTCGAATACTTGTGCCATCACCCAAATAGCAAATCCTAAGTTTATCAGCGAAAAAGCAAAAGAAAGCCAGGTTTTAACCTTTTTGCTTTTGATCAGAATGGCTAAAATGATGTATAAAAAAGGTATTAGTAGTAATGCCGGTAATATCATTTTCGATCGGTTTTACTGAGTTGATCCAGGTCGTGTGTCCCGGTTTCTTCGAAATAACGGTACTTTAGCGCAAGGATATAGGCCGCAATGCCCAACCCAATAACAATAGCTGTAAGAATTAATGCCTGAGGCAACGGATCGCTGATAACTGCGGGGTCAATGGTTTCGGCTCCTTCAGGAATAAAAGCGGATCCGCTGCGCTTAATACCCCCGGCCAAAAAAATGATCAGGTTGGTAGCGTTGCTCAATACGAACACACCTAAAATTACTTTTACGATACTTCGCCTGAGAAGCAGAAATACTCCGCAGGCATAAAGCAAACCGATAAATATTGCAAATATTAGTTCCATTCTAAAACCTCCATTATACTGATTACAATCGTTAAAATCATTCCTGAAACCACCAGAAACACTCCGCTATCGAAGAGTAGCGGAGTTCCGATATGAAGAGCGCCCAAAAGTGGAAAATCACCGGGAACCCAAAGCGAGGTTAACACTTCCTTCGAAAAGAACACGGGAAGAATGGCTGTTACCAAAACCACCAGCAAGCCTAATCCCATCCATTTTCTTGAACTTAAACCAATCATCTTCTTAACGCTTCCGGTGCCAAAAATAATGGCATAAAAAATAAAACCGGTGGCAGCAATGATGCCGGCAATAAAACCACCTCCGGGATTATTGTGCCCTCTGAATAAAAGATATACTGAAAAGATCAGCATTACATTCAGGAAAAGCTTTACAATTTTTTCGAGTATAATATTTCTCATGCTACAATTCTTTTTTTGATTTGTTTTTTTTAACCTTAAACCTGAACAAACTGTAAACTCCCATCGCGGCCAGGGTTAAAACAGTAATTTCACCCAAAGTGTCCAAAGCCCTAAAGTCAACAAGTATTACATTCACAATATTGCGACCGTGTGCCATTGTCAAACTATTCTTAATAAAATAGACTGAAATGGGTTCATAAAGATTGATGAAACGGGCATGAAGAACGACAAACGTAACCAAAGTGCCGATAGATAAGGAGATAATCCAGTCGCGAATTCGCGAATTGCGTGTAGAAAGTACTGCGAATTTGGGCAGGTACAATATAACCATTACAAACAGCACCATAATTACGGTTTCTGCCAGAAACTGGGTGATAGCCAGATCTATCGCGCCATACATCAGGTACAGAATTGCAACTGCATACCCGACCACGCCCATGGCCAGAATAGCCGACAATCGCGAACGGGAAAATACGGCAAAGATCACAGCCAGCGAAGCCACAACCAACAGAAGAACCAAATTAATACGAAGAGGAGTATAACCACCATCAGGCATCACAGACAAAAAATCCCAGTTCACCTGCGCCACAATCAGTAGTCCTGTCACAATAAAAAAAGTCAACAGGTAAAAACGATGATAGCCATGCTGAATAATCTGGGTTCTTTTGTAAGCTCTGTCAACATATATTTTAGTCCCCTTTGCGAAAAGCGTGGGCAAATGATACTTGTCGAACCAATCGATTAACCGGCCGATATGCACATTTAACGATCTTCGGAAAATAAATACCACAATCCCTGAGACAACAGTGAAAAGGCTGAGCAGCAAAACATCGTTAAAGCCGTGCCACAATGATAAATTGACATCCAGTAATTGGTTTTTTGCCGCATACAAAGCGTTGGCAATTAAAGTATCGAGCATACCGGGCATTAGGCCCAGCATCAGGCCAGCCAATGCCAGGACTATCGGACCGCCCAAAAAATACCACGGAAAATCTTTCTCCCTATATTTTACCTTTATAGGATCACTTTTCCCAAAAGGACTAAAAACTTCAGTAAAAATGGTTATTGAAATGGCCACCATCATAATATTGGCTCCTACTCCCAATGGTAAAAGAAGCCACGACATGCCGGGCAATTGAATCTGTGCATCGTACACCAGTTCCTTTCCGATAAACCCAAGCATTGGAGGCAGGCCTGCCATCGAAATCAATGCAAAAACGGCAGCAATGGAGGTAAAAGGCAGCGGTTTAAAAAGTTTCGACAGTAAATAAATATCGCGGGTACCGGTACTTTTATCAACAATTCCGGCTACCATAAACAAGCCGCCTTTGTACAGCCCGTGTACAATAAAAAACACCAGCGCTGCTTTCATCGACTGCGGAGTATCTATCCCGATCAGTAAAACCATTGTACCCAATGCGCTGATCGTTGTAAATGCCAGAATGCGTTTCAAATCCCGCTGTCCCATCGAAAAAAAGGCCCCTAAAAACATGGTGATCACCCCCGTTAACATGAGCATGTATTTCCATTCCATGGTTCCACCAACAACCGGATGGATGCGCATCAGAAGAAAAACACCTGCGTTTACCATCGTTTCCGAATGGAGATAGGCACTTACAGGGGTGGGCGCCTGCATAGCGCCAGGCAACCAAAAATGGAAAGGAAACTGCGCCGATTTGGTAAGTACGGCCAGCAAAAGCAAAACAAAAATTAAACGATATTTAGGATGATCGCCCAGATGTATTCCACGTTCAATTAGTAAACTGATTTCATAAGTTCCGGCTACCTGACCAATCATAATAACCGCGAACAACAGGCACAAACCGCCCAATCCGGTTATAAGCAACGATTGCAGTGCAGCCTGCCGCGACTTTGCCAAATGGTGGTCGAAACCGATTAGCAGAAAGGAAGTAACACTGGTAAGCTCCCAGAAAATAAACAAAACCAGCAAGTTGTCGGAAAAGACCAAACCAGTCATCGACGCCATAAAAAGCATCAGATAGGTAAAAAAATGTCCTTGCCGTTCGTATTTCGACATGTACCAGGCCGCATACAACACGATAAAAAAACCAATTCCGCTGATCAGTAATCCAAAAATCAGGCTTAAACCATCAATGCGGAACCCAAAATTCATTTCAGGTAACAAGCCCCATGACGACGGTAGAAGATACAACGATTCGGGAGTCAATCCCGCCAAAGCAGAGAATAACACGATCAAAATAGTCAAAGGAATAAGCGAAAGGAATAAGCCCAATTTCGCCTTCAGGATAGGATAAAGTAGCGGAACCATGAGCCCGGCTATAAATAAAAAACCAATAAGATGGGGTAAATATTTAATCATTTTGCTTTTTTTGTTCACCTATGGATATTCCATCAATACTCGCTGCCATCCTTTGGTGATAATAACCCGATCAGGGAATGATGGTTCAAAAAAATCTTTCGATTGACAATTTTACCACTTTTTTCTTCAACTTTTCCTATTTTTCCTGAAGTTTGCACCGTATTTTCAGGAATAGTAACAGTAAACTCTGTTCTCTTACAATTCAACATTCACCTTTTTCCCTACCGACCGGATATATTTTGCTGCCTGAGCATATTCTTCAGCCGTATTCAAATGTTCCATCATCAGCGGAACGTCCTTCAATTTCGATAATTCTGTCAGAAAGACCGAATAATCCAGATTACCTTTTCCTGCAACGATTTCGTCGAGTTGAGGCATGTAACTGTCTTCCCGCAGGGTAATGTCTTTGGCATGACAACTCTTGATTTGTGGCCCAAGTTTGCGGAAACAATCGCGGATCATTTCGCCATTCCGGTAATAAATCTGAGGACTGTTTATCAAATTCATCGGATCGAGGTGTACACCAAACTGTTTGCGATCAATGGCTTTGATGAGTTTCAGGTAAGAATCAGCAGAATCGGGGTAGGCCCAGGGCATACATTCCAGCGTAAAATAAGTATGCTTTGGTTTTACGGAATCAATTATTTTTCGGGTAGTTTCAACGATCAAATCAAAAGTGGCGTCGGTCAGATTATCCTTGTGCGGACCAGCCCAATGTTTTGGGTTTCGCGAACCACTCACATTTACACAACAACTGGCTCCAATTTCATCAGCCAAAGCCAGCGAATCAATGCATTTTTGGATGGCTTTTTTTGCGGCATCTTCATCAGGAGAAATCGGATTGCTCCACGCTCCCACTTCCGAAATCACAATGTCATTTTTCGCGGCTGCGGTTTGATAAGCTTTTATCAAGGCACTATCGGCTCCCGGCGAAACCGGACAATAAGCTGCCCGATAGCCCAACTTTTTGAGTGCGATGACCCATTCTTCAGGAGAATTGTACTTTTCAAAAACCGGTCCGCCCAATCGAACTTTGGGTTGGGTAGTTGAAGTCGCGGCCAATTCGGCTGGCAGAATCGACAATGCTGCGATTCCTGATGCTGATAAGGTGATAAAAGATCGTCGTTTCATGTTGAAGTTTTAAGGTTAGGAAAATATCGAACAACGAACGAGAAATAAGAAATAAGAAACGCAAACTTCGATGTTCCTTATTCCTTGTTTCTTATTTTTTTAATTCTCCTCCACAATCAGCACATCCCACGGAGCAATTTCCAGGCTGGCTCCGGAAGCAACGGCTTTTCCTGCAACCAGTTCGGTACCGGCTTTGTGCGGATACACCAAACTGGATTTTTGCGAACTGTAATTGTAGTAATAATGTACTTTTTTGCCAGCTTCATTCACTCCATTTTTGGTCACGAGCGGCCAGTGCAGGTTTTGGTCAACGGTTTTAATTCCGGCACGTTCCAATTCCTGAAGAATCAGCTTTTCCTGAATTTCGTCTGAAACAGCACATCCCTGATAAAGCAAGGTTCCTTTTCCGAAGTTGTTGATGGTAATGGCCGGATATTTTCCGAAGTGCGGATGATCGTAATATGCCAGCGCTTTGGCTGTTTCCGGAATCAGGTATTCGCCCCAATCGTAAACTTTGTTCGAAGCCTCGTCAACATTGAACGGATTGTCTTTCAGACTCAATTCCTTGAAAACAGTGAACTCCTGATAATAAAAACCACAGGCTTTACGCAGTGGGCCGGGAGCCAGCATCGGGCGAACCATCGAATTTTCGTCACAAAATCCGCTCTTGAACTGCATAATCACATGGCCGCCGTTTTCAATATATTTGTTTATTTTAGTCAGCAAATCGTCGCTGGCAATGTACAAGGCCGGAATAATCACCAGATCGTAATTCTCGAATTTTGCATTTTCAGGAAAGATAAAATCGACACCCACATTGTTTCGGAACAAAACTTTGTGAAACTGGCCAACCAGCTCGTTCCGGTAAACATTGCCGCTTCCTCCCCACATATCTTGTTTACTGTTTTTGAAAGGCATAATATTTAGCGCAGCATTGGCATCGTGACTAAACAGAATAGCCACTTTATTGGTGATTTTCAGGTTGACAAGTTTTTTGCCAAATTTCTGCAACTCATGTGCTGTTTTCGAATATTCGGCGTACGCGCGATTGGGTTGCAGATCGTGAGACAAAACTCCTTTCCAGTAGGTTTCCTGTCCGTAATGAATCGAATGCCAGTGCCAGTATTCGACCATATTCGCGCCGGAACCCATGTGCGCATACACATTTTGGCGAAGCTGACCATCATAAGGAGGCATTTGCGATTTCGAATCCCAGCCAATGGTTTGCGCGTTGGTTTCGGTAATCAGGTAATTTTTCATTTTCACTGAACGGAAAAAATCACCTGCAAAGGCAATTTCATCGCCAGTAAGGTTATCCTGCGAACCATGATAAACATTCACGGCCATTACGTCCATTTTTTTTGCGCTTTCAATTTGGTCGATGTCCTGAACCGATGGCATAAAACAATGTATGATAAATTGGTCGGGACGACGGTATTCTGCAACAATTTCCGACTGCCAGGTCAGATAATCGGCCACTGATTTGCGTTTGAAACGCTCCCATTCCAGTTTGTAGGCTGTATTGGTCACACCGTCGCGTGTTGGAAACTCATCCCAGTCGTTCATGGTCATTCCCCAGTAATTCAGGCCCCACAGTTTATTCAGGTTTTCGGTTGTGCCGAATTTTTTCTTCAGGTAATTTACAAAGCTGATGTGGTAATTGTAGTTGTTCACCCCGTACGATGTAGTTTCATTATCGACCTGATAGCCAATAATGGCTGGATGTTTGGCGTAATGTTCCATCATTTTCCTGATCACCCGTTCCGAATAAAACAGAAAAGTCGGGCTTGTAATGTTCATATTCTGGCGGATTCCGTAGTAGGCTTTCCCACCCTTTTCATAATCAACCAGCACTTCCGGATGTTTGTGCCACAGCCAGGCCGGCATCGAATAGGTGGGCGTTCCGAGAATTACTTTGATCCCGTTGGCATGAAGACCGTCAATAATGCGATCCATCCACGCGAACTCAAATTCACCTTCGCGCGGCTCGAACAAACTCCAGGTCGATTCGCCTACACGTACCACCGACATTCCTGATTCCTTCATCAGTTTCAGGTCGTCGGCCAGGCGATCCGAGGGCATGTATTCGTGGTAATAAGCTGCGCCGTATAGCACATTGTCGAATTTTTGGGATTGTGCCGAAAGTGTTCCGGTCACCAGCAAAAGCAGAGAAAGGATAAACAGATTCTTCATAGTTAGTAGGTTTAAGTTTGATCAGTTAATGCGCAAATATAAACATTAGACGGTAAATGTAGATCAAACACTTATCCTAAAAACCTTTCTATTGACAGCGATTCGGGGAATAGAATAATTTAGCTTTGATTCGTAATTGGGATGATTAAATGGCAAAGCAGTAGCTGCGGACA
>JAUYEQ010000577.1 GCA_030691295.1 Bacteroidota bacterium | reverse complement strand
CTCTCAACACCCAGAGCAAATCAGGCAGTGAAAGAATTATGTGCCTTTTTAAACCAGACGGAAACCCCTTTTCCACTCACCAATTTAAGGCTGGTTTACAAAACAGTCGCGCTTTAATCTGCGATATTATTGGATGTCTGAAACTACCGAATATTTCAGGATCAAAAGGATCGGCTTCAAGCAAATCATTCAATGCCAGCACTATATCTTCAATAGTGTCCATTTCAGTATTGATTTAATGCAGTGAGATAATTTGCTTTCAAACTTTCAATTAAACTTTCTGGCTGAATTACTTTCACGTTTTTGCCATACATCAGTATTTCCATCAAAAAATCATGGGTCTGGTAAACATTCAATTTGATCCGAACTTCATTTTCATCATCCACCAAAACCTGCTGCGTTTCGTGTAAAGGCAGGGATTTGATGTATTTCCCCTGTGTCGCGTCGAAACTCAGAATCACTTCCTTGAGTTCATGGTCAGTCGGGCTAATTATCCCGAAACAAAATTTATAATGTTCGTTGACATCAAAGTTTCCGGAGGGATGAAACCGCTTTTTAGTGATTTCAAGTTCCGTTAACCTGTCAAATGCGAAGCTTTTCACTTGCTGATCTTTCAGATCGTTGGCAAGTAAATACCAACGGTTTCTGAATTCTTTTAAAGCATAAGGTTCAACAGTCCGGTGGGTTATAGTATCCTCCCAGTATTTTTGGTAGGTAAATGTTATTTGCAACTGATTTTTAATGGCGTGCAGCAGCCCGTAAAAATTTTCAGTGCCTTGTGGTTTCCGTTTTTCAAAATGAATTGAACTGGAACTTGATTCACCAATTTTCAATGCGTTAAAGACATCCAGTGCTTCCATTCTGCGTTTACTGATTTCTGAATTTTCATCTTCATTGATGGCATAAACTTTCAGCTTAAAATCATACCTGATCTCAATTTCAAAAATAGATTCAATATCCTTTAAATCTCTCTGAAATTGTCGTTTAGACATGTTAAAATTAGCTTCTTGCAACTCAGAATGTCGTAAAAGATAAGCATCAATTTGCTCAAATGTGGCTGGTCCTGTGCGGAGTTTGTTCATAATGTGAATGAACCGTAAAACTGATTCCCGTTTGGTCATAGCGTTTAAATTTTGAGCCAAAGCTAACACATTACTACGACGGCATCCGTCGTGGTATAAAATAATTTCTCAAACGTCATTTGCCGTCCACCTCTCCGCAGACTTTTACCGGGAATGAAAAAATCAATTCCAGCATCGATTCTGGAAATAAAAAACCACAGACATGAAGATTACTTACGATGAAGTTGGCCTGTTTGCAAACAATGGTCTGGCCAAAGTGCGATTGGATGAATCGAAAACTGAACGATTTGGGTTTATTGATCGGGCCGGAAAAGTCGTTGTTCCAATCGTTTATGAAAACCTTTGTTTATTCGATTCAAATGGGTTTGCCAAAGTCAAAAAGAACAACAAATGGGGATTTGTAAACTTATTTGGAGAAGAAATCATTCCAACGATTTACGATTCTACCGGATTTTTCAGGAACGATTTGGTTAAAGTGTGCCAAAACTCAAAATGGGGTTTTGTGGATACAAAAGGTAAAGTAGTTGTTCGGCTGCAATATGACTGGGTTTGGGAATTCAATGAAGGACTGGTGATTGTAAGAAACGGAGACAAACATGGTGCAGTAAACCTAAAAGGCGAAGAAGCCATTCCGTTGATTTATGATTTCATGAAGCCATTCAGCAATGGTTTGTCAGCCATAAAAAAAGACCAAAAATGGGGATATGCAAATACCGAAGGAACTTTACAAATTCCGTTTCTATACGACGATGCCTGGGACTTCAAAAACGGCACTGCCCAGGTGAGCCTGGGCAGTGAATTTAGTTATATTGGCTTGGGAAGTTCCTGAATCTTTCAGTTTAAACGCCGGAAAGCGGATTCAAGAAGTTCCATTCTACGATTTCAGATAAAGCGTAATTCCTTCTTCTTGAAGTATATTCAATGAAAAATCAGATAGTTTCATTTGAATATCAATGAAAAAATCTGCCTTTTCAATTTCGATAAGGTTTTGGATAACCAACTCATTTTCTTCCTTAATAATTGACTGAATGTAATCCATCCAGTCAGAAGTCTTCTCAAAAAAACTTCCCGACGGAAAACCAAGGTGCGTTTGTTCAAGGCCGGTAACCGTTGTCCAAACAATCTGAAAGAAAAAATAAGCATCAACGGTTTTAAGGTTCATCTGATGAACCGTCCTGATCAGCGGTAAGTTTTGATTGGTTTCGATCAAAAAATTTGTTTGATACAGCAATTCACTGACTGTGATATCCTCGTCCTCTCTTTGTTTACCAAGCTTGCTAATCTCTTCGAGTAAATCCACCACATTCGCGTAAATTTTTTCTTCTGTCTCCTTCCAAGGTAAATTGTTGAGAATTGCTTCCGTCACATTTTCATTCAGGATAAACTGGTCTTTTCTGAAAATGATTTTATACCTGTTCCGGGAAGCACTTTTAAGTAGTATCCTTTTAGAATACAGGACTTTGATGTCGTCGTTAAATTCAAGCAGCCTAAGCGGATTGCATTTGAAATGTTTTACCAAGTCATTCATATCAACTGTATCGCCTTTGTAATTCAGCACGAATACGTTTGCCAGCATAAATGCCTGACTTTTGGCTATTTTGAAATAATCGGCAAGTTCCATTAAATCGGCATCAATTTTTTCAAAATCGAAATCTTTTAATTGACTTCCTTTCGCTGCTTCGTAAACATTTCCAATGCTTTGCAGAAGACTTTGTTTTGACCTATTTTCCATATTTTTATTTTTTCGAATAAAGATAGGAAGGAGGTACGCCAGCAACTGACGTGGGTGAAGGTATTTTTACTATAAAACGACATCTCCTACGGAAAACTTTCCGCGTAGCGGAAAGTATTGTAGGTCAATAGAGAAATCAAGTTTATTTTCCGCGTAGCGGATAAACTTAATTTTTACCGGACAACAAAGAATCAATTCAAAATGTATAGCTATAACTAAACTTAAATAAATAAATTTGCTTTAAATACATTTATGACAATGCTTAAACGCGAAGAATTAATTACCAGACCAGAGTACTGGTTGGAAACCATTCAAAATGAGATTTTCCGCCAGGTAACTGCCTATTTGAAAGATAACAACCTCACTCAAACCCAGTTTGCAGAACAACTCGGTGTATCAAAAGGATATGTATCGCAGGTGATGAAAGGAGAATTCAATTATACGCTTAAAAAGCTGATCGAACTTTCACTGGCAATTGGCAAAGCACCAGTAATCGGGTTTAAACCGCTGGATGAAATTACTCCTATTGTAAATAATAAGGTTTCTTCCACCGAGACACCACCACTCAACCAAGTGGCCGAACCGGTTGAAAATTATAAGATTACTGGAAGATAAGAATATCGAAAATGCGCCCTTAAATATTTATGGATGCTTGTACAATCCTATAAAATAACTCATTTCCTATTTCAAATGTCTCTTTTACCGGCAATAGTCCACATTCTTCACGAATATCCTGATGATCAAAGAATATGACATTTGAAATCCCTTCAATCTCCGCTTTCTTCTCTTCGGTGTATTCCCGTTTCGACCGCCCCTCATTCTTTGGAGGGAGACTGCAAATTGCGAAATAGCTTTTACGCTCCGTGTTCAGAAATGTAAGCAAACTACCGATTAATCCAGTACCGACAGAAGCCCCTAATCCGGTTAAAATTACATACCGATGGTTTTCACTGAAAAGTACTTTCATTTCGGGTGTTAATTCGAGTGGTATTTTGTAGTGAATTCCATTTATCCGGTAATCCTGCGGAGTTTCGAAAAACAGATACTCCATTTCTGGTTTCAAATGCGATACATAAGGACCTGTGATACAGGAGTATTTTGCATCAATTCCTTTCTTGTAAATATGCACCATCGCATTTGTTCCTCCCTGGCCCAACCCAACAAAATGAAGTTGAGTTGAGGCATGATTACCTGTGGCAGTAATATCCGGCAAAAAAGCCAGTACGCCCAAAACTCCCAATCCTTTGATTACTTCTCGTCTTTTCATCTTGATTATTTTGATTATTGAATCAAAGGTAAAGGCGGGGAAGGACAAGAGATGGCGCAGTTAGAGGGATTTTGAGAATATTTTTTATCTTATTCAATTTGTTATGATATTCTTAAAAAATTGGAACTAAAAAAAACTCACTGCCAAGGAGAAGCTGAGCAGTGAGAATATTGGATTGGTACGTTTCAATAACAAACTTGGTACAAATAATTATTATTTATTCAATATAATATTCTATCAATCATCAGTTTATCCCACCATTCACGATAAATATTTAATGTTCGTAAGACTACTGCCTTTGTATGAAATTCAACCTTTTCATTTGTATATATTCTGTTATCAATTTTACTCCAGAATTCAAAATCTGAACTTTTTACAAAACTTTTATTCTGTACTTCTATTTTTTCCAAACGAACTTTTGGAGAAAGATGTGCATTTTCACTTCTGTTTTCGCCTAAAGATAAAGCCCTAAAGTTCCCGATACAATTATTCCAATGTCTGATAGAACTATTTACATCCTTTTGATTATAGACCCAACTGTTTGGATAGATATGATCCCAATCCCAGGGAACATTAGTATCTTGAAGGTCTTCAATCTGGTTAAAATCTTTGAATTGATTATTGATATATTCCCGTTGCGCAAAAACGATTAAAGACCTGCCCCAGAATAATCTACGAAAAAACTCCCACCAGATGCTATTAATCCTCTGCTCATCAATATCGTCATTAAATATTTTTTTAAATAACTTGATTATTTCTCCTGACTCTTCGACAAATAGCTCACCATCTTTTTTACTTTGATTTAATGCGTGTTTTGCTTCTTTTATTACAAGTGGATTATTAAAATATTCGTCTAATAATTGTGGGGAAACTAAAACAGAAATAAATTTTTCTGATTGCTCTTTTGAAAATTTTGTAATCCAAAACTCTTCATCTGTTGCGCTTCCCCATGTTTCTTTCACATATCTTGAAATATCTAATCCAAACCAAGTCAGAACAGTAAACTTGGCTAAAATTGCAGTTCTTTGCTTATTACAAATTTCAACTTTTGGATTTTTATATAACCAATAAACAAGAAAAAGAAATACTTCTGAATTTTTTTTTATTAAATCTTTCACTAAAACTGCTGGTATTATTGAAGATTGTTCATCCTTTAATATTTCAACAGCTTTTTTGAAAGCCAAACTAATAAGACTATCATCTTTATTACCAATTAATTCACTTATTTTAGTCCGGAACTGGACGTCTTTTATTCGATTTTGAAAGGCTCTAACATCCAATTTTCTAACATATTCTCCATTTGTCAATTCTGCTTGAGTAATTCTTGATACCATCGAAATTAAAAGAGGCGCAGAGATAAAACTTAATCCTATCGTCTCAACTAATTCTTTTGAATCGGGAAAAAATGCTTTGTATATTGAATAAATTAGTTCATCACCGTTTAAAACGGTACCTGAAGAATTAAGTCTAACAAATAGGGTGGGATTTTCAGCATTGCCATCTTCTTCCTCTGAAAGCAATTCATTTTTCACAATGTTACTATGGATTTCTAATTCATTAAGCCTTTTTACAGCTTTATAAATTTCAGAAATATCAATAGACTTGAGTGCTTCTATATAACCCTCCTTATTATTAAATTTCAGAGACTTAGTTTTAATGTGTTCGGGAATATACTCTTTACAGAGGCTGATTACATTATCCTTCCACTTATCAATATCCTCAGTATTTTCCACATCAAAAGATCTCAATAGAAATGAAAGTGGAATTGGGAAATCTGAATCATATGGAAAAACAGATGTAGATGGATATGATGTATATCCCTTTGCCTTTATTTTGTTATTTTGCTCGAAGATTTCCAATGCTTTATTTCTGTCAGAAATACTTAAGGCGGCATTGTTATTTTTCCTTTGGTAACCCCAAGGATGAGATTGTGTTATGATTCGAAATACAAATTTATGTGATTCTGTTTTCTCAGTTGGCTCAATATCAATCCACAAATTTGGTATATAACTTTTTAATGACCACATTTTCACAGTTTCTCCCCAAGGATTATAGTAACCCAAGGTTATTGCAGTTGCTCTCTGCTGTCCATCCATCAAAAAATATTTTCCCTTTTCATCATCAGACAATAGAAAAGAACCAATAGGAAAACCTCTGAATAGTGAATCCCAAAGATCCTCAATTTGTTTTGGCTTCCATACAAATCCACGCTGTAGTGATGGAAGTTCAACTTTTCTATTTTCAGGCTTTAGCTGCCAATTTGCAATTTGTCCTAATGTAAATAATTGATTATTCTTTAGTCTATTAGAGTCATTGTATTTTTTTAATAACAAAATTGCATTATTCTGAATTACAGTATTTCTAACTTGACAAATCCCTTGTTGGAGTTCATATTTGAAATAATCTTCTTCTTTCAAATCAATCCAGTCAACTTTCGTGTAATAAACTTGATCACAATAATCAATTTTATATTTCTCAAATGCATCTTTATATTCTCTATTACTTATACTTAGGGTTCTATTGCCAATTACTTTTGTAAGGGCAATAATATTGTGCCCTTTTGCAATCAAAACAATATCATTTATCTCGTATTTGTGCCCCCAACCAAGTATAATTTTTTCAGACCTAATAAAATCATCAAAATATGGTTGTCCATTTCCCCAATTACAGCCAAACTTCCAAATAGTCATAATTACATTTTTTATTATTTTAATCTTTAGTTAAATAATCAGTTATTTCATCATCGTCATCTCCTTCAGGAAGCATCGAATCAAAATCCTCATCGTGATCTTCCAGGAATGTTTCCCACAATTGCTCTTTATCGTATAAATTTCCAAATATGTCAATATTATCTTCTACCCAATCGGCATATCGTTCATAAAGATGTGATTTGTCATCATCTCTAGATTCTTCCTTCATTGAAAGGTTTCGGTACTTTTTAACGAGTTCCTGTAATTCTTCTTTTGTCATAGATTTTAGTTGGTATATTCATTAAGAACAGCTCCGCACACGCTTTTGCATCTGACAGCGCTTCGTGATGGTTCAAATGTATGTTATACTTTTGACATAATGTGTTTAGACTGCTTCTAAATAAGCGGTAAGTACAATATTTTTCATAATCGGGAACTTCCAGCCCATAGTACTGTAATGTTTGAGCCAAAACCGGAAAATCGAAACTCAAACCATTGTGAGCAACCACCGATTGGTTTTTAATAAATGGTTCAACCTTATGCCAGATTTGATCAAAAGTAGGTGCATTCCGGGTAATTTCAGGAGTAATGCCATGAATGTCAATAAACCAGTTCCAGTAGAAATTATTGGGTGGTTGCACCAAAATGCTGAGTTCATCGGTAATTACTCCACTTTCAACCCGCACCAACCCAACCTGACAGATGCTCCAGCGTTTGCCGTGTGCGGTTTCAAAATCAATGGCAGTAAATGTGTCCATAACTTTTTGCTAAAATTTATCTATAAGAATTTGATATTTCTGATGCTATTAACTTTAGAAATGCTCATACTCAATTAAAACACCATTTTCAAAAACAAACTTTACCCTGTACCAGGGTAGGTAGGATGAAAATGAAATAAGGTCAAATTCCTTATAGTTGATCACTTTATAGCGATAGGCATAATAATCGGCTCCTTGGGAGATCAGCTCCAATTGCGATAACATGGGAAATTCCAATTTGGTCCGCTCAGCATATTTCAGGATTAATTCCCGAAAGAAATTTTGCTCCCTTATTTCACTCTCTTCGTAGGTCCTTGATTTTACAAGCTCCATAACCATCGGTCCGTATTCTTCAATATAGTTTACCAATCGGGGTCTTACCTCTTTCACTTCGGCCATATACTCTTCATAATGAGGACTACCGGGAGACACACCACCCAAAAGATTCCGATCCGGATTAACCAAAACCTCTTCAGCAATCAAGGTAGAATCTCTGAGCAATTTTGAGATTAAAATATCACCTCTCACCATCTCCAAAATTTCCTGATTCTCTTCAGGAATAAAACCCTCGAATGCCACAGCTTTAACTTCTGCTGAAGATTCTTCTTTCTTTTGGCTGACGGTTGCACAGGAGAAACCAATACCGACAAATAGGAATAAAAAACAAAATTTACACATAATGCTTTATTTAAGGGAGTTAACTTTTATATGTGGCTGATATCGCCACATTTTTTGTCAAAACTAAACTTCATCTAAGCCAAAATCTGTCGTACTTTCCTGTTTTTTTGACCACTGCTAAACAAATTCACAGAAATTCGCTTTCACTTCTTATGAATGTAGATTATCTCATTGTTGGCCTCGGGCTCGCCGGAACGTTGCTTGCAAACGAACTTTTCAGACAAAACAAAACAGTGATGGTTTTCGACAATCCTGAGACACCCAAAGCTTCGTTGGTTGCTGCAGGAATAATTAACCCTGTTGTTTTTCGCCGGATGACCAAAAGCTGGCTGATCGATGACGCATTTCCCCGGATGGAAAAAACCTACCGTCAACTCGAAGATTTGCTGAAAGAAGATTTGTATTATCCCGGTCGGATGATAAGATTTCTGAGCGAAGAAGGTGTTGTTTTCTGGAAAGAAAAGGTATTCGCCAACCGGCTTGAGACCTATATTGATGCCGAACCGGACTTAAATTTCAGGAATAGTAACATTACCAACCATTACAGCTTTGGTTGCGTTAACAAATCCGGAAGACTTGATATACAAAAACTTATTTCAGAGTTTTTAGAGTTTTTAAAGCGGAAAAATTCCCTTAAAAAAGTAAAATTTGACTTCGGAAAACTTACCATCAAGGCTGATTTGGTAAGCTACAATGACATAACTGCCAAAAAGATCATTTTTTGTGAAGGACCTTCGGCTGATCAAAATCCATATTTTCAAAATCTGAAATTCAAACATTCAAAAGGGGAAATAATCGAGCTGAAAATTCCGGAATTGAACATGAACGAAATCATCAGCGACGAAGTATTTGTGATGCCGGCTGGCAACGACCGGTACAAAGTTGGCGCAACTTATACCTGGGATACACTTAACTGGGAAACAACCGATTCCGCTCGCGAAGAATTACTGGCCAAATTCAAAAAAATCACTTCGGTAATTCCTGAAATGATCAGTCAAAAAGCCGGAATACGCCCAACCATGCACGATAGAAAGCCCGTAATTGGAGTTCATCCAGAATGTCCTCGAATAGGAATCTTCAACGGATTGGGCTCCAAAGGAGTTTTGCTCGGTCCCTATTTTGCCCGGCAATTGGCTGATTATTTGGTTGGAATTTCAGATTTTATTCATCCTGAAGCCGATATAAAAAGATACTTTCCGTCATTTCCGTCATCGGATCAAGGTGTTAAAAAAGGGATTTAACGACGAATGTAGGGTTCAGTCACACCGAATTTATTTCGGGGTCTCATCATGGTAGGGATGCCGAAACAAGTTCGGCATGACAACGCGTTAAAGGATCATTAACACAACACTAAAATTGGAATTGTGAAACAATTGATCCGATAACTTCACAGAGATATTTTTCCTACTTTTGAAAAACCAACTTACAATCAAAATAACCTCTTCATGAAACGAATATTTCTTCCCCTATTGATTCTCTTTCTGTTCAGCGCCCTATTTATTCAAGCCCAAGAAACCGAAATTCAGTTTCTTTCAGGAACAGGCAGCGACAAAACTGTCGATTGGGATTTTTTCTGCACCGAAGGGCGCAATTCGGGCAAATGGACAAAGATTCCGGTTCCGTCGAACTGGGAACTTCAAGGTTTCGGCACCTACAATTACGGACACGACAAAGACGAAGACCGTGGCAAGGAAATGGGTTTGTACAAATACGAATTCCAGGTTCCAAAAGAGTGGAAAAACAAGCAGGTAAACATTGTTTTTGATGGGTCGATGACGGATACCAAAGTTAAAATCAATGGCGTATCGGCTGGAAAGTTGCATCAGGGAAGTTTTTACCGTTTTAAATACGACATCAGCGAATTGCTGAGATATGGCAGGGAAAATCTGCTGGAAGTTTCAGTGGCAAAACATTCAGAAAATGAAGGAGTTAATGAAGCCGAACGCCGCTGCGACTTTTGGATTTTTGGCGGAATTTTCAGGCCGGTGTTTCTGGAAGCAAAACCCAAAACCAACATTGAGCGGATTGCGCTGGACGCAAAAGCCGATGGCACTTTTCGGGTGGATGTATTTCTGAACAACGTTCGCGATCGAATGGAATTAAAAGCCCAGATTAAAACGTTTTCCGGCGAACCTGTCAGTTCTCCTTTTTCTGTCATTATTAACAAAACACAAACTATTGCCAGTTTGCAAACATTTGCCGAAAATATAAAAACATGGTCGCCCGAATCGCCAAACCGCTACCGGGTTGATATTCTGCTAATCAATTATTTGGATGTAATTCATGAAGTATCCGAAACATTTGGGTTCCGAACAGTTGAATTGCGCGAAAGTGACGGCATTTTTGTGAATGGCGAAAAAGTAATGTTCAAGGGAGTTTGCCGCCATTCTTTCCGACCAAATACAGGCCGTGCATTGAATAAGCAAATCAGCATTGAAGATGTTAACACCATCAAGGACATGAACATGAATGCCGTACGTATGTCGCATTATCCGCCCGACGACCATTTTCTGGAGGTGTGCGATTCGCTCGGACTGTTTGTACTCGACGAGCTGGCTGGCTGGCAATCGGCTTACGACACACGGGTTGGATCTCAGCTGGTTCAGCAAATGTTGTTCAAAGATGTCAATCATCCCTCCATTGTGATCTGGGACAATGGCAACGAAGGTGGCTGGAATACCGATCTCGACCGTTATTTCGATGAACTCGATCCGCAGAAACGGCCGCTTATCCATCCCTGGGCCGAATTCAGGGGAACTGACACCCAACATTACAAAGATTACAATTATGGAGTCGGTACCCATCAGCATGGAAGGCTTGTCGTTTTTCCAACCGAATTTTTACATGGTCTGTACGATGGCGGACACGGTGCAGGATTGGAAGATTATTGGAACATGATGCTGAACAATCCGTTGTCTGCCGGAGGTTTTTTATGGGATTTTGCTGATGAGGCGGTTGTAAGAACCGATAAAGAAGGAATACTCGACACCAAAGCCAACAATGCCGCCGACGGGATTGTTGGCCCATACCTCGAAAAGGAAGGCAGTTATTACACCATCAAAGAAATATGGTCGCCTGTTTTTTTCGAAACGCGATACATCACCTCCACTTTTAACGGAGAGTTCCCAATCGAAAACCGCTACATTTATACCAACCTGAAAGACTGTAAATTCAGCTACCGGCTGGCTGACTTGCCGAAACCCAGTGAAAGCGCCGAAAAACGCAGTGAAACCGGCACCCTTGAATCGCCCAACCTTGCTCCCGGACAAAAGGGAAAACTAAAAATGTTCTTGCCAGTGCATTTTTACGACTACGATGTACTATACATTACCGCCAACGATCCCAAAGGGCGCGAAATATATACATGGAGCTGGCCCGTTAAGAAAGCAAAAACCATTGCCGACGAAATCGTTTCAAATGTTCAGGTTGGAAAAGTAAAAATCATTGAAGATTCAATGGGAATTACTGCACAAATCAATGATCTTTCATTTAAATGGGATAAAGTTACTGGGTTTCTTGCCGGTGTCAGAAATAAAAATCAGCCAATACATTTTGTTCATGGTCCGTTTCCGGCAACAGGATCAGCAGAATTTCAGGAATTAAAAGAATACAATGATAACGGCAACCATGTAATTGAATGTATATACAAAGGCGACCTGAAAAAAGTAAAATGGACCATCATGACATCCGGATGGCTTAAACTGGAAGTATTGTACAAAGCTCCCTATCAAAATAAATTCATGGGCATAAGTTTCGATTATCCTGAAGATCAGGTTGAAGGAGTGCGATGGATGGGTTCCGGCCCCTACCGCGTATGGAAAAACCGCATGAAAGGGAATACCCTGAATGTTTGGGAAAAAGCATACAACAATACTATTACCGGCGAAAGTTGGGACTATCCTGAATTCAAGGGATATCACCGCAATTTTAACTGGGCAACCATTCAATCAAAAGAGCAGGATTTTACCGTTGTTTGTCCCGATGAAGATGTTTTTCTGCGACTGTTTACTCCTGAAAAGCCCAAAGGAGCATACAATGACAATACTTCTCCTGAATTTCCTGCAGGAAACATTTCGTTTTTGCATGGTATCAATCCAATAGGCACCAAATTTACCAAAGCCGAAACATTGGGGCCAATGAGCCAGCCAAACATGTTTCTTTACGAAAAACACCTGACACTTTACTTCAATTTCAACCAATAGAAATACGCACAAATACCTACGAAAAATAAGATTTTAGACTGAACAGGCTTAAAGTTTTAAGAATTAGTTTTAAGTTGTAAAAACCTGAAACCAAAAATGGAACTTTACCTGGAACTTTCAAAAGATATCCGGTTTGCAGAAGGTCTGAAATCCTGCATGAATTGTGGTATTTGTACTGCCATTTGCCCAGCTGCCGAATTTTACGACTACGGCCCCCGAATCATAGCCGGAATTGTGCAATCAAAAGACGAAAAGCGAATTGAAGAACTCCTGAAAAGCGAGACAATCTGGTATTGCGGCGAATGCATGTCGTGCAAAACCCGGTGTCCTCGCGGTAATACTCCCGGATTGATCATCATGGCTTTGCGAAGTTTATCGCAGGAACTGGGCTTTTTTACCGAATCGGAAAAAGGCAGACAGCAATTGGCCATCAAACGAACTGTGGGCGAAAATGTCGTTTACAAAGGCTATTGCGTGCTTCCTGAAAGTTTAATTCCTGAATTGCACCCCGAACTTGGCCCTGTTGGTGAATGGATTTATGAAAACAGCGAAGAAGTTTACAAACGGGTTGGCGCCAACTACAAGGGCGATGGCGAAGGTGCACTGCGCAAAATACCACAGGAATCGCTGGACGAAATTTACCGTATTTTCGAAATAACAGGTGGCTTCGACCGCTTCGATAAAATTGAACATTTCTCAAAAATCAAAGCCGAAACCATGGGTTTTAGCGAAGGAGAAGATGATTATTCTGACTATGTAAATCACATTTTCACCACCAACAATGGGAAACACAATCGACAATATTTTCATTCACATGCAAAGCTCTAACATGGCGAGTTCCATCTGGCAATTAAAAAATCAAATTACGGACAGATGAAACGAGAAGGCAAAATACAGGTTTGGAAAGATTATCAGAAAGAAATCGCCGATGATCATTACTTTTATGTTCGCAGTTGCATACGTCAGAACTTTTTCCCCGGCTCTGAACAAACGTTCCTGAGAATTTTACGCTCAGAACTTGGCAAAGATATTTACGAAAACCCGCATCACACTACCTGTTCCGGAATTGGCTATCACTCCGATGTTGTTCCGTTCGATACCATTCAAACAATTGTTGCGCGGCAGTTTGCGTTGATGACCGAAGCCGGCTATAAAAATCTGGCCGTTTCGTGCATCACCTCGTTTGGTATTTACGGCGAAATCATTGAAACATGGAAGGAATTCCCGGATGAGTTGGAAAAGATTCGCAACTACCTGAAAAAAGCTACCGGACGTGAATTTGAAATCCCTCAAAATGTGGCACATGCCAGCGATATTGTTTACAAATTCAGGGAAGACATCGCAAACAAACAGAAATTTCCGCTCATCAATCAGCAAACCGGCAAGCCGTTGAAAATTGTGGAGCACATTGGCTGTCACTACTCAAAAATGTTTCCTGACAAGGGGGTTGGCGGTGCAGAGTTTCCAAATGTTCTGGTGGGAATGATCGAATCGTGGGGCGGCGAAGTGGTCGATTATCCCGAACGTCGCCATTGCTGCGGATTCGGCTTCAGGCAATACCTGGTAATGTCGAACCGGGGTTATTCCGTGTCCAATTCCAGAAAGAAATTTGAATCAATGGAACCTTACAAGCCAGATGCTATTTTGTGCAATTGCCCTGGTTGCCCGATGTTCATGGATCGCTGGCAATATGTGATTGAAGAAATGGAAGGCAAAACCTACGGCGAAAGTGGGCAGGGAATACCGGTACTGACCTACGAAGAACTGGCCGGACTGGTGCTGGGCTACGATCCATGGGATCTTGGACTGCAAATGCACCAGACCAATTGCGAACCGCTGCTCGACAAAATGGGAATTCAGTATGACGCCAGCTTAAAATACGCCGGAAAAGATGGAAAGCTAATCGGAAAGCCGATGATGGTGGGATGCGGAGATTTGGAGATGTGAAGATGTGGAAATTAAAAAATATCCAATGGCCAATATTCAATAACCAATATCGAACGAGAAATAAGGAATAAGAAAGAAGAAAGAAACTCAAGTCCATTCTGAAAAGTCAAAAAAATAAAATGTAACCATCCCGAGGACTCGGGACCAAGACAGCAAATTACACAAAAAGCTGAAATTCAATGGATTTATTTTGGTGAGATTTAGTGTTTTGGGGTTTTGGTGGCAAAAAAAATAGTTTTCGGAGTGGAGTGAAACCTGGAACCTAGAACTTGAATACTCAATAACCAATATCGAACAAGAAATAAGGAATAAGAAATAAATTCAAAACCGGTTAACGCTCATTAGCGCAAAACTTGAAACTTGAAACCTGAAACTTTAAACCTGGAACAAAGAATATCCAAGGCAAAATATTGAATAACCAATAACCAGGTTCAAGGCCAACCTGGAACTTGAAACTTTAAACTTTAAACTTGACTTGTGAAACACATCGTAATTATAGGAGGCGGAATCGCCGGAATTGAAACAGCCTGCGCACTGACGGATGCAGGACACTGGGTAACTGTGATAGAAAAAAATGAAAGGCTGGGCGGAAAACTAAATAACTGGTCGTACCTTTTTCCTGATTTTACGCCCACAGAAAAAATCACAGGTGCCCTTCAGGAAAAATACCGGGAAAAAGACTTTTCAATCCTTAACAAAACCGAAGTAAGCACCATCAACCACCAGAATGGAAAGTTCAGTATAAAAACTTCAGGTGATCAGCAGCTGGAAGCTGATGCATTGGTAGTTGCTACCGGGTACGAAATTTTTGATGCCCGCCGGAAAGAAGAATATGGCTACAAAATATACGACCATGTAATTACCTCGGCCGATCTGGAACAATTGCTCCTTCCCGGAGGCGATCTTACGGTGGCAGCCGGAAAAAATCCTAAAAGGATTGCTTTTGTGCACTGCGTGGGCTCACGCGATGAAAAAACAGGCAACCACTATTGTTCCAAAGTATGCTGCATCACCGGCGTGAAACAAGCCATCGAGCTAAAAAAACGCTTGCCGGAAGCAGAGATCTACTGCTTTTACATGGATTTGCGCATGTATGGCAAACACTTCGAAGAATTGTACCGCGAGGCACAGGAGAAATACGACATCCAGTTTATCCGCGGAAGATTGTCGGAAGCTTCGGAAAAAATCGACAAAAGCTTGTTGATCAAATCCGAAGACACACTTTCGGGTCGTCCGCTCAAAATGGATGTTGATTTACTGGTGCTGCTTGTGGGCATGGAAGCCGGAAAAGGAACCGCGAATGCTGCTGCAACCTGCGGTATTGGCTGCGAAGAATCAGGCTTCCTGAAAACTACAGATTCATTCCTGAAGTCCAATTTTTCGGAACAGGAAGGAATATTTCTGGCCGGAAGCTGCACCGCTCCGATGACGATCAACGATACCATTTCACACGCACGATCGGCGGCGATAGAGGTGGACAATTGGCTGAAAAAACAGTAATAAGTCGCAGTCGCAGTGTTCAGTTGCTTTGAACAGCAGGACACAATTTTGTAATGATATGCAATAATGAACGTTCATCGCAATATCCTTTGCCGTTCGCTTCAGCGAACGGATTAATTAACAGGATTATACCCGTCCGCGGCAAACCGCTAAACAAAGAAGCTATTTTCTTTCGGACGAAATAGAAATAGTTTTTTTGAAGATAGAAAATAAAAAAGTGAAGGTAATAAGGTTGTTCTCATTTTTGTCTGAATTGTACTAAGGTTGCCAAAAACAAATAAATAAGGTCTAAAAAAAACACATTAAAAACCTTATTTTCTGATATTTAACTTTAGTAGCAAAAAAGATTAAAGAATAAAAGTCGTCCGCGGTAAAATGTTAAACAAAGCGATTGCTTTATATCGGACGAAATGGGAGTAGCATTCCTGAAGATGATAAAATGAAAGTAATACGGTTGATTTTCAAAACTGTGCCCATGTTGCAAAAGACTCCGAAGGAGTCAAATTTGAATAACCGCGGGTAAGGAGGAACGACGAAACCCGTGGTTAACAGCACAAGGGGAAAAATTCGTCCGCGGAAAAATGTTGAACAAAAAGGTGGCCTTCTTTCGGACGAAATGGCGTTCAACAATTTGAGAATGTGAAATATAAAAGAATAAGGTTTGTTTCCTTGTTGGTTCGTATTTCCCTACTAAGGTTGAAAAGTGAAAAAATAAGGTTTTAAAAAAAATAGGGCAAAAAAACCACGAATATTAAAAACCTTATTTTCTGATATTTAACCTTAGTAGCAAAAAAGATTAAAGAATAAAATTCGTCCACGGAAAAATGTTGAACAAAGAGGTGGCCTTCTTTCGGACGAAATAGAGACAATCTCTAAAAAACAGAAACACGAATAAAAAAAAAAAAAAAAAAATGAAAAACTTTGGCTACTCCATCATCAAACAGCGCACCATCGACTACGACCAATTCGACGGGCGGTTGCTGAACGAAATACTCGAAATGGAACCATCCTTCAAAGTGTGCCTGTCGTGCGGAGGGTGCACTGCCACTTGCAGCGCGGGCGATTTGGTCAGCTTTAACGTCAGGCGGATGAACCTGTTGCTGCGTCGAGGTGAAACGGTGGAACTCGAATCGGAGATTAAAAAATGTATGCTCTGCGGCAAATGTATGCTGGTTTGCCCGCGCGGAATCAACCTGCGCAATGTGATCATGCTGATTAAAAAAAGCATCCTGAAATACAAACCCGTTAATGAATAACTAGTTATGGACTTTCCCCCATCTTTTATACTGCCGTTTACCATCGGGCTTTTGTTTATCTCAGTTTTCCTGGTAATTATCACCGGCATCTGGATTTCAGGGTTGTCGCGAATAGATAAAAGCCGGATAATTAAAAGCATTCTTACCCGTAAAAGCCTGCTGGCCATTCGCGAAACCTTTATGGAAGCGCTGCTTCACCGCAAGATATTCCGTAAAAACCCGGTATTGGGTTACATGCACATGAGCCTTGCTTTCGGATGGTTTCTGCTCATCGTGGTTGGGCACATCGATGCCGTCAATCACTACCAAACCTTTTCGGTTCCGGCATACAAAGCCATTTTTATGCGCTTTTTCGTTACCGAACCTGCAACCACACTTTCAGGAAAAATACTGGCAGCCAGCATGGATTTGCTGCTCCTGTTTGTGCTTTCAGGAGTAATGCTTGCTTATTTAAAACGACTGAACAGCCGGATGTTCGGAATGAAAAAAACCACAAAACTCAAAATGGGCGATCGCATTGCACTCAGCGCGCTTTGGCTCATCTTTCCGCTTCGCTTCCTGGCCGAAAGTGTTTCTGCCGGAATCCATCACAACGGAAGCATCATCAGCCAGCCAACCGGACAATTGCTGGCTTCTACCCTACCTGTTCAATCCATCGAAATGCCCTTGTGGTGGGCGTATTCAGGAGCATTGGGATTGTTTTTCGTTGCTTTGCCTGTTTCACGCTACATGCACATTCCGGTGGAGGTGGTCATGATTTTTCTTCGGAAGTACGGCATCAGGGTACAAAAGCGCATCGACGGTTATTCGCGCATCCAGGTGTATTCGTGTTCGCGCTGCGGCATTTGCCTCGACAGTTGCCAGATGACCCACGCTGCCATTAAGGATACACAGTCGGTTTATGTGCTGAAACACATCCGAAACAAGAACCTGACCGACGAAAAACTATTCAACTGCCTGCTTTGCGGACGCTGCCAGCCCGACTGCCCTGTTGGACTGGAATTAAACAACTTACGCATGACGCAGCGCATTGAATCGACCAAAGAATACAACTCTTCGTACGATTATCTAAAGAACGGACCGGTGGTTGTCAGCCCCCAAACAGAAGTGATTTATTTCGCCGGATGTATGACACACCTCACCCCTGCCATCATCAAATCAATGAAGGAAATTTTTGCGGTGGCCAGTGTAAAATACTGGTTTATGGACCAAGACAAGACGGCCTGTTGCGGACGGCCGCTGATGCAGGTCGGACAATACGAAGCGGCTAAAAAACTGGCTGAACACAACCGCGAAAAGATAATGGCTTCAGGAGCTAAAAAACTGGTGGTCTCCTGCCCCATTTGTTACAAAGTTTTCAACGAGGATTATGCATTGCCGGGTATTTCCGTTCAACATCATTCTGAATATTTACTTGAACTGATGGCAGATAAGCGACTACCCGTAAACAAGTTGCCCCTACGTGTTGTTTACCACGATCCATGCGAACTCGGACGCGGAAGTGGAATCTATCACCAACCCCGCTTGCTGCTCGACGAATACGCCGAAGTAATTCCGATAAAAAATGAAAAGGAAGCAGCATTCTGCTGTGGCGGAAGTTTGGCCAACATCAAAATACAAATGAGCGAGCGCAACCAGATAAGCGACAAAGCCATGGACGAATACCTCAGCTATCAGCCGGACGTATTGGCAACCGCCTGTCCGCTGTGTAAAAAGACGTTCGCCAAAAGCCGCGATTTACCTGTACACGACATCGCCGAAATTGTGTGCATGGCGATCCGTCAGAAAAACGCGGCCTCATCTGATAAAATAAAATCGAAAAAGGAGTTGAAAATGGAATTGTGGGGATGAGAAAGTGATCAGTGGCAGTCGCAGTGGACAGTTAACGCATTTCAAATCGGGCAGAGTTAGTTCGTTATATTCTTTACTGTCTTTATCAGCATCATTTCTTCCCTACTACCCTTTTCCTATAATTTCTGGGGGAAATGCCCATTTTTTTCTGAA
Source organism: Bacteroidota bacterium (assembly GCA_030691295.1). Classification (GTDB taxonomy): domain Bacteria; phylum Bacteroidota; class Bacteroidia; order Bacteroidales; family Prolixibacteraceae; genus Aquipluma. The sequence goes on along the minus strand of JAUYEQ010000577.1, from coordinate 5,056 downwards.
AATCCTTCGAGAAATAATACGGATCGGAATATCCCATCAAAAACGAAATCTCCTTGATTTTCACTTTGCTGAAATCAAGGTATTCGCAGGCTTTAGTGATTTTGAGGTGCGAAAAATAACTTGAAGGGCTGTATCCCGTTTTTTTACGGAACAGAGTGGTGAGGTACGACGGTGAATATCCGGCCTCTTCGGCAATTTCGTTGAGACTTAATTTCTTTTCCAAGTTTTGCTCCATGTAATGAATGGCCTTGCTAATTCCGGGATTTTGTTCTTCCATCAAATCGTCGCTGGTTCGGCTGGCATAAATAAAAGTGGCCAGCAAATGCCCAAAACAAAGATTAATATATTGATAATTAGCATTGTAGAAACCTTTGGTCAGGTTACTGAACAGCTCATCGAAAAGCATCATCCGGTTGGCGACCAAATTATTGACCGATGGAATAAGGTCGCGCACCACGGTAAAATCCTTTTCCATGATTTTGCTTTTATCGCCATTAAACTTGCAGGTCAAAAAAACTGAAGGATCGGTTTCTCCGGTTTGTATCTTAAATATAAATCCCTGTGGAATAATACAATACTGATTTTGAGTAAAAGGAACCAGATCACCAGAAATTTGAATGATGCCGCCGCCTTTGGTACAAAAGATCAGTTGGTGGTCTTCCAATTTGATCTGATCTGACCAAAGTGTATTGGATTTTACCAATATTTCGGCTAATTCGCATAAATACAAGTCTTTGGTAAGCGGATTATTTTTCTGCTCTTCAATGATAAACAATGGAAGTTTGAAAAATCGTTTTTTAATGATCATGGTTTTGAAAAGACTGTTTTGTTATTTATGATTAAATGAGTATCAGGTTATTTGCCTATATCGTTGAATAGCGAAAAAATATCCTTTGCCGTTTGCCTTTAGGCAACGGCCCTTATTGAGCAGATAGCATGGGCTTTAGCCCAAAATCCTGTGGCTAAAGCCATTGGCAGTGCTCATTTCAATTCGTCGGCTAAAGCCAGACGGCAAAGGATATGCGGTTGCTAATAAAAGAACGATAGATTACTGAAATTTTTCGACACAATTTATTAAGAAAAAAGTAATATTTTACATCTTTATCAAAGAAAATACTATTTTTTGTTGATTTTGTAGCCACTACATTTGAATCACTTAAAAATCTAAAACTCAAATCATGAACGAATTATTAATCAAACTGTCTGAGTGTATTGAATTTGGCAAGATAAACATGGCTTCTCCGTATCCCCCTCAAATGAAAGGACAGGAAGGAGCAGATGAGATTACCCGCCGCGCCCTTGAAGAAGGTGTTCCTCCGCAAGACATTCTATCAAATGGACTGATGCCGGGCATGGAACGGATTGGCGTAAAGTTCCGCGAAAACAAAGTGTTTGTTCCGCAGGTACTGATGTCGGCAAAAGCCATGAGCACTGCCATGCTTCATCTGAAACCTCACTTTTTATCGGGAGCTGCCAAGCAGAAAGGAACTTTTATCATCGGAACTGTTTTGGGCGATTTGCACGATATTGGCAAAAACCTGGTGGGAATGATGGTGGAAGGCAACGGCTACAAGGTAATTGATTTGGGCACCGATGTTGGTTCAGAAAAGTTCATTGAATCAGTAAGGCAAAATCCGGAGGCGGTGGTTGGATTGTCGGCACTGCTTACCACCACAATGGTAAACATGGAAAAGATCACCCGTGAAATCAAGGAAGCAATGCCCGGAACGCTTGTTACCATTGGTGGAGCGCCTGTAAACAACGATTTTTGTTCAAAAATAGGCGCCGACAATTATTCACCCGATCCACAGGGCGTCGTTGAATACCTGAACAGTAAAATATCCTGACATGCACGGACTTTCACTAATAAAACAGGCAATCAGACTCAAACCTGTTTCACGCATTCCATGGGTTCCATTTGTGGGTGTTCACGCCGGGTATTTAATTGGTGTGGATGCCGAAGAATACCTGAAATCATCCAAATACATGATTGCCGGACTAAGCAAGGCCATAGAATTGTACAAGCCGGACGGGATTCCGGTCAGTTTCGATTTACAGCTTGAAGCAGAGATTCTGGGATGCAAGTTGAAATGGGCGAAGGAAAATCCGCCGGCAGTAGTTTCGCATCCTTTGGTTGAAGGAACATTACTTAGTTCATTAAAAATTCCTGAAGCGCACGAAGGCCGAATTCCGCTTGTTCTGGAAACAACACGTACATTGCGTGCCAGTCATCCTGAAATTGCTTTGTACGGACTGATTACCGGTCCGTTTACACTTGCACTGCACCTACTGGGAACCGATATTTTTATGAAACTGTTTGAAGATCCGGAATATGTGATGGAGGTGATGAATTTTTGCACCGATGTGGCCGTCAAATATTCGGAAATGCTGATCGACGCCGGATGCGATGTAATCGCAGTGGTTGATCCGATGACCAGCCAGATTGACCCCCTGTCGTTCGAAACTTTCGTGACTCCTTTTGCAAGCCGCATTTTTGATTTTGTGCGCCAAAAGCAAAAGCTGAGTTCATTCTTTGTTTGCGGACATGCCCAACAAAATATTGAAGCAATGTGCGATTGCCGTCCCGACAATATTTCGATCGACGAAAATATTCCGCTCGAATTTGTGAAAGAAATTGCATTGGCAAAAAATATCAGTTTTGGCGGAAACATGAAACTTACGGTGGTTTTGCTGATGGGCGATGCCGATGATGCAAAACAGGATGCACTGGCCTGCATGGATTCAGGAGGAAACATAGGATTTATCCTTGCTCCGGGTTGCGATTTGCCGATGCAAACGCCGGTCGAAAATATTCAGGCAGTTTCCGAACTGGTTTTCAGTCAGTATCTTCAGGATATTGCCCGAAATCTGGATGAAAAGGAAAGCAAACTGGACATCATGAACATGAAGGATTACGGGCAGTCGGACAAGGTGATTGTCGATATCATTACCCTCGATTCGGAATCCTGTGCACCGTGTCAATATATGGTGGAAGCAGTAAAAAGAATTGCTCCTCATTTCGACGGAGTGGTTGAATGGCGTGAACATCCGATAAAAAAAATGGAAGCGGTCTCGTTCATGTCGTCGATGATGGTGAAAAATATTCCAACGATATGTATCGACGGAAAGATCGTCTTTGTATCGCAGATTCCGCCGCAAAGCCAGTTAATTGAGGCCATTCAGAAACGCATCAACGAAAAGTTAAAACTCCGGATTAAATCGAAACGCAGCGAAATACTGATTCTTGGTGAGACAGAAAAAGAATGTGCCGAACTGACGAAAAAAGTAAAACGCGCCATTGCCGAATTGGGTAAAAATATAACAGTAACCGTTGTAGCCGATAAAGCCCAGATGAATTCTTATGGAATAAAGAAAGGCCCGGCAGTTGTGACCGTGAACTACAAGATGAAATCATCGGCAACAGTTCCCTCGCTGGATGTTATCAAAGAATGGGTGAAAGAGATATAAAAAGTGCCTAAAGTGTTTGAATGAAAATTTACAATTAGACGATTTACTATTTACATTCTTTGTGAAAGAGTAAACCATAAATCGTAAATTGTCAATGGACAAATAGTAAATGGTTTAATATTTTGTACTAACTGTTAATATATTGATTATGAGTAAATTACTAAACGAGATAAACAAAGGTCGGGTGCTCGTTTCGGATGGCGCGTGGGGAACCTTTCTTCAGCAAAAAGGATTGAAACCCTCTGAATGCCCCGAAGAATGGAACATTTCTCGAGCTGCCGATGTTTTTGACATTGCCAAAAGCTACGTGGATGCAGGCGCCGATATGATTGAAACCAACAGTTTCGGCGGAAATTATTTCAAGCTGAAAAATTACGGTTTTGAAGGTCGTGTTTTCGAAATAAACAAGGCGGCCGCCGAAATCAGCCGGAAAGCCGCAGGTGCCGATCGGTTTGTACTTGGTTCGGTGGGCCCGACCGGCAAACTACTGATGATGGAAGAAGTCACCGAAGCGGAACTTTACGAGGCTTTTAAAGCACAATCAATCGCCCTTGAAGCCGGAGGTGCGGATGCAATTGTGATAGAAACCATGACCGACCTTGAAGAAGCACGCATCGCGGTGAAAGCGGCCAAAGAAAATACCGGTTGCGAAGTATTTTGCACCATGACTTTCGATAAAATTATTGGCGGCGAATACCGCACGATGATGGGAATTTCGCCCACCGAAATGACCGAAACGCTGGCCGAAGCCGGTGCTGCGGTAATCGGAGCGAATTGCGGAAACGGAATCGCCGATATGATTGGCATTGTAAAGGAAATCAGACTGGCGAACGCGACCATTCCGATTCTGATTCATGCCAATGCCGGAATGCCCCATTATTGCGACGGAGAAACTACTTTCCCCGAATCGCCGGATGACATGGCCGGAAATGTGAGAGAAATTGCCGAAGCCGGAGCCAACATTATTGGCGGCTGTTGCGGCACAACTCCCGGACATATATGCAAGGTTCGAGAAGTGGTGAAAAGTTTGTAGAATGACTTCAATTCCGCTGCAATTGGTAACCGGTTTTCTGGGAAGTGGCAAAACTACTTTCCTGAAAAATTATCTGGAAGAATTTTCAGGAAACAAAAAAATCGGGATCATTCAGAACGAATTTTCGGAAGTAAATATTGACAGTCATGAACTTCGGAAAGGAAATGCTGATTTTCAAATTCTCGAAGTTAACAATGGCTCTGTTTTTTGTGTTTGTTTGCTGGGGAGTTTCATCGGGTCGCTGGCCGCATTTATTGACCAGTATCAGCCCGACGAATTGATACTGGAAGCCTCCGGAATGTCAGATCCGCTGAGTATCGGGCAAATATTACAGTCGCCGTTGCTGAAGCACAAAGTTTATCTCGACCATGTTTGGTGCCTGGTGGATGCCCTGAATTTTGAGAAAATTTCCAGTCTGCAAACACGGGTCAATCATCAGATCCGGATTGCCGACACCATCATCGCAAACAAAACAGATTTAACTGAAAATAAGAATGATGCGATCATTCACCGAATCAAATACATGAACCCGTTCGCAACCGTCATCACCACCAC
>JAUYEQ010000572.1 GCA_030691295.1 Bacteroidota bacterium | reverse complement strand
CTTTAAAAGATTTGCCATCGTTCGAAATGTATGAAACAGGAGGGCAGATACGAAGGTCTTCAAAAAGCGCACGTTCCACGATCGTTGAAGGATATGGTCGTAGAATATATCAGGCTGAATATTTTAAGTTTTTGACTTATGCCATTGGTTCAAACGACGAAACTGTTGATCATTTAGAAAGTTTGTGGGATACCGGTTCTCTGAAAAATAAGGAACGGTTTGATTCGATTCACTCTAAGTGCGAAACACTTGGCAAAAAGCTAAATAACTTTTTGAAGAAATTTGAAAGGAAGTGAAAAATGCTACTGGCTGCTGGCTTCTGGCTTCTGGCGACTAGCTGCTGGCAAGGCATCGATTAAATGGGCGGTAATGGATGGGGATTAAAATAGATTTTTATCATCTGGCAATTTGACACTGGAAAGACTTGTCGTTCGTTTAACCATTTATTTTCGCCCGGTAGCATTTTGGGGTTGGCCAGATGCCAGCCGCGAGTAGCCAGCAGCATTCTATCTTGCCAGCCGCTAGCCGCCAGTAGCAATTAATTGAAGCAATAATATCATATATGGAAAAAATGAAAACAAAAGCAGTTCGTTTATACGGAAAAGAAGATTTGAGACTCGAAGAGTTTGAACTTCCGGCAATTAAATGTGACGAGATTCTGGCCAAAGTGGTTTCAGACAGTATTTGTATGTCGAGTTACAAAGCGGCCAAACAGGCAACCGACCACAAACGGATTCCGCAGGATGTGGCCGAAAACCCGATCATCATCGGTCACGAGTTTAGTGGCGAGTTGGTAGAGATCGGAGCCGACTGGCAGCACAAATTTAAAGCCGGACAGAAGTTCTCCATTCAGCCGGCCATTTATTACAACGACGGACCTGTTGGTGTGCTGAGTGCTCCGGGTTATTCGTACAAATTCATTGGTGGCGATGCAACTTATGTGATCATCCCGAAAGATGTATTGGTTCAGGATTGTTTGCTGGCATACGACGGACCGGGCTATTATCCTGCATCACTGGCTGAGCCGCTTTCGTGCGTGATTGGCGCCATGCATGCCAACTACCATACCACTCCTGGATCATACATTCACAACATGGAAATTGTGGCCGATGGCAAAATGGCAATCCTTGCAGGCGTTGGTCCGATGGGTCTTGCAGCAATCAATTATGTGATCCGCCGTGCCGACCGCAAACCAAGTTTGTGTGTGGTTACCGATATTGATCAAACCCGCCTTGACCGCGCCGCTTCGATTTATACTGTTGCTGAAGCTGCCAAACGTGGCATCGAACTCATATACCTGAATACTAAAATTGCAGATCCTGTTGCTGAACTGAAACGTTTGTCAGGTGATACCGGATACGACGATGTGTTCGTATTTGCACCTGTTGCGCCGGTTATTGAGCAGGGTGATGCAATTCTGGCTTTCGACGGTTGCCTTAACTTTTTCGCTGGACCGTCAGATCCGAATCTGAGCGCCAAAATGAATTTCTACAATGTTCATTATGCCTATACGCACATTGTCGGCACTTCAGGCGGAAATACCGACGATATGAAAGAAGCGCTGGACGTGATGACTGCAGGTCTCGACCCTGCCGGACTGGTCACCCACATTGGCGGACTGAACGCTGTAATTGAAACAACACTGCACCTTCCTGAAATTCCAGGAGGAAAGAAACTGATTTATACACACCTCGAAATGCCACTGACTGCGATTGCAGATTTTCATGAAAAAGGAAAAACCGATCCATTGTTTGCGAAACTTGCCGAAATATGCGACCACCATCAGGGATTGTGGTCGGTGGAAGCAGAAGAATATTTACTACGATGATATACATGGCAGACACAGCCGATCTGGACGAACTCAGGGCGCTGTACTCATTTTTCCCTTTGGAGGGAGTAACCACCAATCCAACAATTCTGAATCATGCCGGAAACAGGCTTTCTGTTGCCATTGAAGGTATTCAGGAATTGGTAGGCTCCGGAATGGTTCACGTACAAATGATTTCTCCTGAATCGGAAGACATGGTTCGCGAGGCCAAGAAGTACCGCAGCTATTTCGATTTCGGCGATAATTTTTATGCCAAGATACCGGTTACCGCCAACGGTTTCAGGGCAATGAGCATATTGAAAGATGCCGGGATCAATGTAACAGCAACTGCAATTTTTACGCAGCAGCAGGCTTTGGTGGCTATGAAAGCGGGTGCCGATTTTGTTGCTCCGTATGTAAGTCGTCTCGACAACATTTCGTCGCACGGTATTGAAGTGGTGGAAAACATTGTGCAGAATATTTTTGAATACGGACTGAATGGCAAAGTGCTGGCGGCAAGTTTTAAAACAGTTGACCAGATTTACCGCACCAGCATGGCCGGTGCACACTCGGCAACCATTAGTCCTGAATTGTTGTACCAGCTCATCAAACATCCGATGACCGATATTGGCGTGAAACAATTTGAAATTGACGCCGAAGGTTTGTACGACATAGAATTTTAAAATAATTTTTCTTCGGATGCATTGAACTTTTTCTACCTTCGTGCGCTTTATATGAACGTATGTAGAATTATAGATATGAAGAAAATATTTTTGTCATTGCTGATTTTAGTTGCGCTAATGATTGACTTGAGCGCGCAGGTTGCACAAAATGTAAATGCAATCAAATTCAAGGAGTTGATGACCGCCGGAGATGCGATTATTCTGGATGTTCGCACTCCACAAGAATATTCAAGGGGAAATATTCAGGGTTCGACACTCATAAATATTGCCGATCCGGAGTTTGTATCGAGAATAAATATGCTGCAAAAAGACAAAACCATCTTAATCTACTGTCTAACTGGCAGCCGCAGTTCGGTAGCTGCCAATTATATGACCCGCCTGGGATTTAAGAAAATTTATAACCTGCAACAGGGAATTATTGACTGGAACCGGCAGGGATATCCGATGATCCAAAGCAGTCAGGCAGTGGCCAGTACCAGCGCAACTTATACAGAACAGACTTTTTCGAAATTGTTACAGGCCAATAAACTGGTTCTGGTCGATTTTCATGCCGTTTGGTGTGCGCCCTGTAAAGCCATGAAGCCGATTATCGACAAGGTTTCCGACGATTTTAAAGGAAAAGCCAAAGTTGAGAAGGTCGATGTTGAAAACAACAAGGTAATCACCGCAGCATATCAGGTACAGACTGTGCCGGGGTTTGTCCTCTTTAAAGAGGGCAAAAAAGTATGGAGCCATACAGGCATCATCAGCTACGATGATTTAGCGGTGGTGATTAAGAAATATCTGTAAATTTATCGCTGATGGTATAATCCTGATCCTGAAAACTACCGTGTTTTTCAACAGCAAGAGCATCATTATTGTGGATCAGAATGATCTGTTTTGGAGCCATGCTAAACTGGTCGTTGAGGGTACTTTTTGATTTGTTCAGGTTCCATGTTCCTAAAAAATCGACCACTTCTCCTATTGAAGAAACGGAGATCAGCGAAAAAACGAGCAGATAAAGAATTTGTTTCCTTTTGATAAGTTTTAGGATTGAAAATTGAAAAACGAATATCGTAAAAATAAATGAAGCATTGTTCATAATTCTCAGCGGTTTATTAAAGCCTCTCAAAGTGTGAAATATGTAAGTACTTATTTCAATGGTATTTTTCTCCTTTACCACCAGTACCGAAAAGGTTGAAAACAATGCCCGTCCCGGATTCTATATTTCGGTGGAAGACTTTACAGACCGCTCAAACCACGAATTCATTGTCGAGTCAAAAGATTCGGTCAATATTATTTTCGAGCAGTTTTTCAGTTCCGAACTTGAGCTGGGTAATGTTGACCGTCCGATTACTATTTTCAACGGGAAACGCAATTTTTACATTGCAAGGGTTTCAGTTTTTGAAAAACCGAACGGCGATTTGAATTTCAGGCATCTGAAATACCCAAATGTATATACCAAACGTACTAAGCTAAAGCCGGTTTTCTTATAAATTATTTTACCCAATCATACCATTTCCCGTTTGCGGCTTTTGCGGCTGATGAGGTAAACGCCTGCCAGCACAATTGCCATACAAACAAGGTGAAGCAGGGTCACTTTTTCGCCATCGGATACGCCCCACATAATTGCAAAAACCGGGATGATGTAAGTTACCGATGAGGCTGCAACCGCCGATGAGTATCGGATCAGGCTGTTCATTAGCATCATGGCCAGGGCGGTGCCCACAATACCAAGAGCAGCCAGGGCGAGCAAATGCACCGGCCACGACGGGTTTGCCACCACCGGTGCAAAATCGGTGGTGAGCAGAAAAGCCAATGCCACCGGACCAATAAACAGAAACGACAGGGAAGTAACCTGAATGCCTGTGAGATGCGTCAGTTTCGATTTGATTTGGTTGATGCTGATGGCATAAAAACCTGTGGCGAGCACAATGTAAAAAGCGTAACTGTTAATGGTTCCAAGGCTGAAACCGTCTCCGGCAAGAATTAATCCTGAAGCGCCCGCCAGTCCGAGCGACAAACCCACCACCTGCATCCAGCGGAAAGCCGTTTTGTGAAAGAGCAACCCAACAATCAGCGTAAATACCGGTGTGAGCGAATTGAGCATTCCGGCCAGCGAGCTGTTGATTTGCGTTTCGGCTTTCATGAACAGGAATGCCGGAAAAAAACTACCGATAAAACCGGCAATCAGCAGGCTTTTCATATCTTTCTTCTGAAGGTTTTTCAGTTGACCGATCGAAATGGGAAGCAATACCAACGAGGCCATCAAAATACGCAAAGCGCCCGCCTGCTCCGGACTGAAACTTTTCAATCCGATTTTCATCAGAATAAAAGAACTGCCCCACACAAAGGCAAGCACCATCAGAATGGCAAACTGAAACCAGCGTTTTTTCCAGATCATTGAATGGAAGTTTAAAGGGCGAAAGATAATGGAAAATGAAAACTAAAGAAAAAGGGTTATCTGCAATTTGCACAGATAACCCTTTGGTATTTGAATGTCTATAAATGCCGGTTAATCATCGTCATCGTCGTCGTTATCATCATCGTCTCCATGATGATCGTATTCCACATCTCCACACGACGAAATCTTACTCTTTATCTTCAGGTAAATGTCCGGATTTGAAGTCGTGTTAACGATTAACTTGTCATCAGTTAAGGTTGCAGCGCCAAGGTCCGATTCTGAAACACCGCTTATCAACAGGGCCAGGTTCAAAGTAACCAGGGCCGAATAATCACTGATGCCTTCAAATGTTGTTCCTTCCTTTTCAACTTCAAATTTGAAATCTTCGTTCATCGTGATTTCAATTGGAATTACAATTCCCTGAGCATCGGTGTAGGTCCCCGCTAAATAAAAAACAGGAACCGTAGCGTTTTGAGATTTGGCAGCTTCAATTTCCAGTTCTATTTCGTCATAAATTCCCGGATCAAGAACGATGTCTCCGATTACCGAAGATGCATCGAAGAGATCTACGACTTTTGATCCTTTCCATTCATAACTGACTTCGTAAGAATTTTGAGCATTTTCGGTCTCTTTTCCTTCAGCCTTAAACTCAATGTGCGAGACGTTCATGGTGCAAACATCCCAGTTCAACAATGGGGTTGCAAGATTTGCCGATTTAAGAGTAGTGGAACTCTTATTGATTGCCTGCATTTTTACCTGCAATACCGGCGAGGGATCTGTATTATTCTTTTCACAGGAAAACAATAGTACCCCTAAAAATAATAACATTACTGCACTAATCCGTTTCATAATTTTCTGTTTTTAGTGATTTAATTTTCTGATTAAAATTTACAATTGTTTCACATGCCTGGCTATTTTTAGTAACGTAGACCTAAGTCTGGCACGTCTACCAATTCCGCCACGCCCGCTAAATGCGGTGCAAATATAGGCCAATTTTTTATCCCTGCAACAGCGTCGGCCAATCTTTTTGATTCTTT
>JAUYEQ010000013.1 GCA_030691295.1 Bacteroidota bacterium | reverse complement strand
CCTTTTTGCTGAACAACCAATGATTCAACTACATCAGGGAAGTTGTTGATGACTGATTCAATCTCTTCAGGAAAAATATTTTCTCCGCTTGAACCGATGATGATGTTTTTCAACCGACCCCGAATGTATAAAAATTTGTCTTTATCGAATTTTCCCAAATCACCGGTTTTGAACCAACCATCCGGAGTAATTACCTGGGCAGTCAGTTCGGGTTCTTTGTAATAACCTTTCATCACATTGGGTCCTTTTGCCCATATCTCGCCTTCCCCGGTTTTTGAATCAGGATTGTTTATTTTGAGCTCAACATCGGTAATTGCGGGGCCTGTTGATTGTAAACGCGACTCAAACACTTTCATTCCTGCCAAAAGAGGCGACGTTTCTGTCAATCCGTAGCCAATGCTGTATGGAAATTTGGCTTCAATAAGGAACTGTTCGACAGTTTTGTCGAGTTTTGCACCACCAATTCCGAAGAAATTAATTTCGCCACCAAAAGTCTGCATCAGTTTTTTGCCTGCGATTTCGTGCAGTTTTTTCCTGATAAAGGGAACTTTATAAAGTTGCCGTATTGGCCACTTTTTGGTAAAGGCCGGAAGTATTCTATTGCGGTAAATCTTTTCGATGATCAGTGGAACGGCAAACATCATAGTTGGTTTAACTTCAAGTAAAGCTGGCAGTAAAACCGATGGAGTTGGTTGTTTACCAAGATAATAAACGCAGGTTCCTTTCAATAGTGGCATCACAAAACCAAGTGTGTTTTCATAGGTGTGCGACATGGGTAAAATTGAAAGGAAGCGGTCTCTTTCGTGAACTATCCGGACACATTGAGCATTTTCGGCTGTAAAACAAATATTTTTGTGGCTCAGCATTACACCCTTCGAACTGCCCGTAGTTCCTGAAGTATAGATGATTGCTGCTAGATCATCTTCGCCAACAATATAGACTTGTTTGCAAACAGTACCGGCATCATAAACAGGCGGATTCAAATCGTTTGTAATGAGCGTAAAATCTTCAATTCTGATACGGTGTTTTAAATTTGTAGCCTGAATCTGATCTATTTTTGAATTCAATTTTTCAGAAAAGAAGATGACTTTTGCTTCCGAATGATTCAGTATGTTTTCAATTTCAGATGGTAAAAAATCGGGCAGGAGAGGAACAGCAATTGCTCCCATGAATGTAACTGCAAAATAAGCAATCCCCCAATTCGGAAGATTGGTGCTGAGAATTGCAACCTTGTCGCCCGGCTGAATATTTAAATCTTCCAAAAACCGCATCAGTCCATTAATTTGGCGGTTAACTTCATTGTAAGTCAGCGGTTTTTCGCCAACCAGCGCCATGGCATTGTAAGTGCCAAATTTTTCTACAGTCTTTCCGAATAAAAAAGGCAGTGTCAGTTGAGATGATTTTTCCATGATGTCAAAATTTTGAATTCAAAAGTACAAATCCAGCGTGAATAAACCTATTTTAGCGAAATATTCAAAATAGCATGATGGGTCACCGGCTTTTGTATATTTTTATTTTATTGGGCATGTTCTCCGGGGCATTCTCGCAGAATAAATATACACTAAGCGGGACGATTACCGATGCAGAAAGTGGTGAAGACCTTGCCGGAGCAGTACTATCTGTTCAAAATACCAGTTTCAACACAATTTGTAACCCTTATGGTTTTTATTCCATTACCATTCCTGAAGGCAATTTCAGCATTGAAGTTCAGTTTGTTGGCTATGAAAATAAGCTTTTAGAGGTAGATCTTCATTCCAGTAAGGTTGTAAATTTCAGGATGAGTTCTGTTGCTTATGAACTTGAAAATATTGAGGTTCGTGGCAAACGAGCCGACCAAAATGTTACATCGCTCGGGATGGGCAGTTTAAAGCTAAATCCAAAGCAGATTGAAAACATTCCGGTTTTATTTGGCGAACGCGACCTGATAAAAACCATGCAGCTATTGCCCGGAGTAAAACAAGCAGGTGAAGGAAATGCCGGATTTTATGTGCGCGGTGGCGGATTGGACCAAAACCTGATATTGCTTGATGAAGCGCCGGTATATAATGCCTCACATTTGCTGGGTTTCTTTTCTGTTTTCAATTCGGAAGCCATTCGTGATGCTGAATTGCTGAAAGGTTCTATTCCTGCCGAATATGGTGGCCGCGCTTCGTCGGTGCTGGATATCAGGATGAAAGAAGGAAATATGAAGGATTACCATACTACCGGAAATGTGGGATTGATTGCGTCAAACCTCAGTTTCGAAGGTCCGGTAAAAAAAGATGTTAGTTCATTTATGGTGAGCGCCCGCCGCACTTACGCCGATTTGTTCCTGAATTTTGCACCAGACAAAGACCTACGCGAAACTCAGTTGTATTTTTATGATTTGAACCTGAAAACCAATTTCAAACTAAATGAAACGAACCGCTTGTTTATTTCCGGTTATTTGGGGCGCGATAAGTTTCGGATGGAAGATCAATTTGGATTTGACTGGGGAAGCAAAACAGCCACAGTCAGACTAAATCATACTTTCAATGAAAAGTTGTTTTCGAACAGCTCATTTATTTTCAGCAATTATTCTTACGAAATAGATTTGTCGGGAGATAACGATGTTTTACTTGGTTCAGTTATTCAGGATTTTAATCTGAAACAGGATTTCAGTTGGTACCTGAATGCAAAAAATACACTTAAATTCGGAGCGAACCTGATTTTCCATAAGATTGTTCCCGGAGAAGTTAAAGCTTCTCCCGGTAGCGTTTATAGTACGCTTGCCGTCAGGCCACGCCGGGCTTTGGAAAGTGCATTTTACATTTCCAATAGCCAGAAAATATCGGAAAGACTGAAGATTTATTACGGCTTGCGGCTGGCTTTGTTTTCGAATGTTGGTCCCGGCGATTTTTACAGTTTCGATAGCAATGGGGATTTCATAAAGACAAATAGTTACGATCGATTTAAATGGGTAAAAACGCAAGGCGGCTCCGAACCGCGTCTGGCCCTGAATTATCTGATTGACTCTAAAAGTGCTGTAAAAGCTTCTTACAACCGAATTTATCAGTTTATTCACTTGTTGTCGAATTCAACCTCTTCAACACCTACTGATGTTTGGCTGCCGAGCAGTGACAATGTGAAACCGCAGATTTCGGATCAATGGTCTGTTGGATATTTCCGAAACAGCCATCGGAATGCGATTGAATCGTCGGTCGAGCTTTATTACAAGAATTTGCAAAATCAGATTGATTACCGGAACGGAGCCGACCTGGTTTTTAATTCAACAGTCGAAGCCGAATTGGTTTTCGGGCGTGGCTGGGCATACGGAGCTGAATTTTTATTCAGGAAAAATGAAGGAAAACTTACTGGCTGGCTTGGATATACTTGGTCAAGAACTATGCGTCAATTCGACGAGATCAATCAGCCTGACCAAAATAACAAAGGCCTTCCGTTTCCTGCCCGTCAGGATATGCAGCATGATCTCTCGGTGGTTGCAATGTATGATCTTTCCAGAAAGTTAAAAATTTCGGCCACCTGGGTGTATAATACCGGAAATGCAGTAACTTTCCCAAATGGTAAATATGAGGTTGACGGAATGATTGTTGGTTATTATACGCAACGAAACGGTTACCGGATGCCCGATTATCACCGTCTCGACCTGGGATTAACCTGGATTAGGAAACAAACTGCAAGATTTGAATCGAGTTGGAATTTTTCGGTTTACAATGCCTACGGAAGGGAAAACGCCTATTTTATTTCCTTCAGGCAAAACAAGGAGAATCCGGATCAGACAGAGGCGGTGCAGATTTCGTTGTTTAAGGTCATTCCTTCAGTAAGTTATAAATTTAAATTCTAAAAATTGAAGAATCGGATTTTATACATATCAGGCCTTTTTTTTATTTTGTTTGCTTTTTCTTCCTGCGAAAAAGTAATTGATGTTGACTTGTCAGGAGCAAATGAAGCCATAGTAATTGAAGCAACAATGACCAATAATAAGTTGCCTTTTACTGTACTTGTTTCAAAAACATCACCCTATTTCGGAACAAAAACTAAGAATCCGGTTTCCGGGGCAATTGTAAGTATAAGAGCCGAAAAAGGAAAATCAAAATATTTTGAAGAAACCGAGCCCGGAGTATATCAGCTAAAAGGCACACAAGCGTCTCCCGGCTTTTGGTATATTGCTGATGTTGAATATGATGGTGTTACCTATTCTGCACGATCTTTTATGAATGAGGTCGTAACGATTGCCGACCTGAGTTTTTCATATTTCGACGGTTTTGGTTTTTTTGACAGTGGCTATAAAGTCAGTACCTATATCCGGGATCCTTTTAGTAAGGAAAATTATTATAGGATTAAGTACTATGTAAATAGTCAGCCTACTGACGATCTGGGAGAAATCACACTTTATTCTGATCAGCTTTTCAATGGGAAGGACATCGGCTTGGGTCAGCGTTCAAAGGTATTTCAGGAAACCGATACTTTAACCGTTGAATTGCAATCAATTGATAAAGCTGCCTACAATTATTTTTTAACGCTTGAAAATATCTCAGGCAATACCATGCAGCAATCTGCATCACCAACCAACCCAATCAGTAATTTTAACAATGGTGCACTCGGGTATTTCTCTGCCTATACGTTCGATCGAAAAACGGTGATTGTCAAGGAATATTTAAAGAAATAAAAATCAATTTTTATGCAAATAGTTGTATTGGACGGTTTTGCCCTGAATCCGGGCGACCTGTCGTGGGAAGGTTTAAATATACTGGGCGAGTGCCGCATTTATGACCGCACAAAACCTGATGAAATATTCGACAAAATCAAAGATGCAGAAGTTGTAATAACCAACAAAGCTGTCATCGATGAACAACTGATCGATCGGCTTCCGGCTTTGCGATACATTGGAGTAACTGCCACCGGATACAATGTGGTGGATGTTCAGGAAGCCAACCGCAAAGGGATTGTGGTTACCAATATTCCGGCATACAGCACAGATTCGGTAGCGCAACTTGTTTTCGCGCATGTCCTGAATGTCGCCAACCGTGTCGAAATGCATGCTGCATCTGTCCGTTCCGGAGACTGGGCTGGCAATCCTGATTTTTCGTACTGGAAAACCCCGCAAATGGAACTGGCTGGCAAAACGCTCGGAATCGTTGGTTTTGGCAGAATTGGGAGAAAAGTTGCCCAAATTGGATCGGCTTTCGGAATGAAAGTGATTTTCCACAACCGGTCAAAAATCACTGATGCTCCTGCTGAAATAATCCAAACAACGCTGAATGATATTTTTTCTGAAAGTGATGTGGTGAGCATTAATTGTCCGTTAACTCCAGAAAATGTGGAATTTGTCAATGAACAATTGCTCCGGAAAATGAAACAATCTGCCATTTTAATAAATACGGGCAGGGGAGGGTTGGTAAATGAAACTGATCTGGCCATTGCCCTGAATTCAGGAATTATAGCTACAGCTTGTCTGGATGTGCTTTCCACAGAGCCTCCAAAACCGGATAATCCACTGCTTTCTGCCCGAAACTGTCTTATCACCCCGCACATTGCCTGGGCCACCATTGAAGCACGTCAGCGATTGATGAATATTACCATTGAAAACCTGAATGGTTTTATTTCGGGAAACCTGCAAAATGTTGTGAAATAAAATATTTGAGGAAACTTCCGTGTTTTTTATTCGTTATAAATACTGAAAGACAGATCGTTAAATTTAAAATTCAGCAATTATGAATAAGATAGGAATGTTTGTCATGATAACTTTATTTCTGGTTTTTAGCGGATTTCAGCCAAATGACCGGAAAGAACGCAGGTTGCAAAAGGAAAAGGAAACGTTTGAGCTGATTGAATCAGGACGTTTCCGTTTTGCTGCAAGTTCGGCCAAATCATCGCTTGGTAATTTCAATAATCTGGGCGCGACTTATGACCTGGTTTTTGACAGCCTGAAACTGACAGCCTATTTACCATACTACGGAAGGGCTTATTCAGTACCCTACGGCGGAAGTGATGGGGTAAAATTTGACATTACTGCCGAAAAAGTTGAAAAGGTATGGAATGAAAAGAAAAGGATATATACCATTTCAGCAGAAGTGGCTGACAACAATGATTCGTATTTAATATATTTAACTACGGGTTTGAGCGGATATGCTGATTTGAGGATTACATTCCGTAACAGGCAGCAGATTAGTTATTACGGAGTTATAGGAAAGATGAAATGAAACGAACATGCCGCTGCCCTGTTTTGCAGATCTATTACTCTTTGAACAGTTGAATATAGCAAAGAGGAAAGTCAGGTTAATAGAATTTCAGCAGGGATCTTCAATCCTTTGTATAAAGACTTTACCATTTTAAGTGTCAACGGT
Organism: Bacteroidota bacterium; assembly: GCA_030691295.1. Lineage (GTDB taxonomy): Bacteria > Bacteroidota > Bacteroidia > Bacteroidales > Prolixibacteraceae > Aquipluma. Next base: position 2,994 of record JAUYEQ010000013.1, on the reverse strand, counting down.
CTTTTCCTGCCCAGCACTTCACTAACCCGGCTTTGACTGCCTAAATACTTTGCCATATCTGTTTTTGTCATTCCCATTTGTTCCATCCGAAACAAAATGGCATCAATAGGGTCTGGGGGTGCAATGGGGTAATGAGTCATTTCGTACGATTCAACCAAGGTGCATAATAAATCAAGTTCATCACCTTCCGGCGTATCTTTCTTTGCTCCCCAAAGCATTTCAATCCGACGAATTGCCTCAGTATAATCATCCTCTGTTTTTATTGGTCTTATGTCCATAATCAAATCGTTTTAGCATCAATTTTATCATACTGCAAATGTGTTCCAATAAACCGAACAAATATGACCTGAAATTCATAATCTATTGAAACAACAAGCCGGTATTTATTTCCTTTAATATTAAACACCACCCGGCCTTCGCCGACGATGCTGGCATTTTTGTATTGTTGTTTAAGTTCATTAGAGTTCTTCCAATTAGATTTTTTTGCATCATGATACCAAGATCGTAGTGAGATCTCTGAATCTGAATATTCAGGTTTTTCCCAGAATTCTCTTAATGTTCTGAATGCTATTATTCTCATGGCGTAAAAATACAATAAGTAATCAAACTTACCAAATTGGGAAGTCGATGTTTTTTGTTCTTTTGTTTCACCAATTCTTTCGTTTTTTGTTTCGACCACCTTCGAAGAAGGATAGAACACATTAGAATGAAAAAAGACCAGATAAACCGGTCTTTTTCTTTATATTCTTAAATGTCAGCCCCTGGGGAAGCATTTATATATCTTAATTATTTGTTTTAGGCATAATCCAGGTCATCTTCGTCAAAATCCATTTTAAGGTTATCAAGATTTTCATCCGAAAAATCGTCATAAATAGATAATCTTCTTTTTGAGCTCTTGTCTTTCTGTAATTTAGGTGCCTTAATCACATCACCGTCTGTTTTTAAAGGTATTCCACCTTTCTTTGTAATTTTCAGATTCTTGTTTGTTTTCATTGCAAAAAATCTAAATGTTTGATAGTTAAGATTTTAAAAATTAATAAAAGGGTTAATATTTGATTGTTAAACTATGAAAAAATAAATAAATATTCCAAATTTCTTTGTTAAAAAAAATATTTATTTTTTAGTAGTTACTGATAATGTGTTTATTATGGTTTATTCTGAAATTTTATATTTTCAAATACGATAAAAAGAATTAAAAGTTTCCTGAATTAGTTATACCCAATAAATTAACCTTACATTCGTTTTATTCAATAAAACTGTAATGAGAACTTTTTTAACGATTATTCTGATGTCATTTTTGGGATATACTTTTGGACAAAGTTATTCCACTGAAAATAAAAAAGCGATCAAACTTTTTGAACAGGCCAAAATTGCATACGGAAGTAATTTGACCAGTAAATCCCTTTCCCTTCTAGACGAAGCAATTGAACTGGATTCTGAATTTTTGGAACTATATCTTTTTAAATCAGATATTTATCAGGGATTGGATTCCGTTTATTTACAAATTAAATCGCTGGAAACTGCCATTCAAATAAACACCTCCAAATTTCCAAAATTGTATTTTACACTTGGAAATGCTTATTACCGGTCTGGATTTTATCAGAAGGCAGTAAATTCGTTTAAAAATTACCTTAAAATTGATGGAGATAAAGGAAAATTTGCAGACAAAGCCAAGCAGAATATTGAAAAATGTGGCGGCGCTGTCAAATTATTAAACGTGCCAGTTCCATTTGTATCCGTTAATCTGGGGCCAAATATCAATTCTGAAGATGATGAATATTGGCCAAGTATTACTGTTGATGGTAAAACACTCATTTTTACAAGGCTTGTGGGAGCAAATTCGCCAAATGCAGAAAGTAGAACCAAGGCTCAGGAAGATTTCTATACTTCTCAATTGGTTGACAATCAGTGGCAGAAAAGTGAACCGCTCACATCTATCAATACAATTTACAATGAAGGAGCTCAGTCTGTTTCAACAGATGGCAACTTATTGTTTTTTACGGCATGTACCCGAAACGATGGCTTTGGGAGTTGTGATATCTATTTTTCCAGAAATAAAGGTGGTGTATGGTCGGTTCCTCAAAATGCAGGAGAACCTGTAAACACTTCAGCCTGGGAATCACAACCTTCCATCTCAGCCAATGGCGAATCACTTTATTTTGTGAGTAGCCGGAAAGGTGGAAAAGGTGGGATGGATATATGGAAATGTAATTTATTGGGGTTCTCTGCAGTGGGAATGCCTGTTTGGGGCTATGCATTCAATCTGGGCGATTCTATCAATACACCGGGAAATGAAATGTCCCCATTCATCCATTCCGACGGCAAAACCTTGTATTTTGCATCTGATTACTGGCAGGGATTGGGTGGTTATGATATTTTTTACAGTCGTTTGAAAAATGATTCAGTTTGGAGCAAGCCACACAACATTGGCTTCCCAATCAATTCGCACAAAGATGAACAGGGATTGGTGGTTGATGCGGCAGGTAAAAATGCCTATTATTCATCAGATAGGCCAGGTTCAATGGGAATGGATATTTATTCTTTTCAATTGCACAAAGAAGCCCGTCCAACGCCGGTATCATACATCAAAGGCAAAATTACCGACAGCGATTCCGGGCTGCCAATTTGCGCTAAGGTGGAACTGGTTGATCTTGGAAATGCTAAATCGGTAATAAATGGTGAGTCGTGTTGGGAAAAGGGCGAGTTTCTGATGTGCCTGCCGCTTGGCAAAGAATATGCTTTCAATGTTTCAGCTGATGGGTATTTGTTTTTCTCGGAGAACTTTCAATTGAAGGAAAAAATGGAATTTATTGATCCGTATATTCTTGAAATTAAGCTTAAAAAGATAGAAATTGGGGGTTCTGTCGTTCTTCGGAATGTATTTTTTAACACCGGCTCCTATGAATTACTGCCTGAATCGAAGATTGAACTTAAGCGTTTGATTGATTTTCTTATCACCAATAAATCCCTTTACATTGAATTGGAGGGTCATAC
>JAUYEQ010000173.1 GCA_030691295.1 Bacteroidota bacterium | reverse complement strand
ATTTTTCCGTGCACAAAGGTAGTTGTTTCATCAAAACCTTCAGGTTTTGGTCCGCTCCAAATGTAATAATCAACCACCGGGTTGTCGCCCTTCTCAACAGCAACGTCTGTAAGCTGAATATTATTTTCTGTTGAAGTGTTAAAAACATCGGTTAATTCCTGTTTGTCAACTTCCTTTTGATCCAACAAAGATTCAACTTTGGAGCGGGTTTCACCGTCTTTTACCTGAATGAGCCAACCTTTGTAACGTTCGCCATAGTAATATTTTTTGCTGGTGGTTTCGTAGAATTTTTGAAGGCGAACACTATCGGTCGAAGCCACATCCCATATTTTATCTTTTGAAATATTGAAAAGCAGAATGCCATCGTGGTATTCCTTTATTATCCGTCCAAATTCAGGATGTTTTTTTTCAAGCTGAGAGTCTTCAAAGTCAATCAATTGCTGATTAATGAATTTATGGAGCATCGTTTTTAACACCACATCAGGATTGTTTACTTCAGCCGAAAATTTCTGATCCTGAAGGTACTTGATAAAATCACCTGTGGCAACAGACTTTTTCTCAAACTGAAACAGCACATCGTTTTTCAGTGAACTGGCTGAGTTCGGCCAATCTTTTCGCAAAATGGTATCGGTTGCAACCGCAATCAACTTATTCAGATTTCCATCATTTGTTTTCAGCTGATATTCTGCCCTCAGTTTGCGGTCGAACGATTCATCGCTGTATTTGCTGATTGCAGGATTTTGCTTGATTTTTGTTTCCAGTTCGGCACGTATTTTTTCAAGTGGCTGGGTAGTCCTCAGTTCGAGGCGTTTGATGATGTGCCAGCCGTAGGGAGTGCGGATCACAGGAGAAATATCTCCATCGTTTTTCAGGAAAAATGCTGCTTCGGCAAACGCCGGAACCATGTTGGTTGGTGTAAAAAAGGGCATTACACCACCTTCAACTGCAGATTGTTTGTCGTCGGAATATTTTTTGGCCAGTTCAGCAAAATCGGCTCCGGAAGCAACTTTTGATAAAATACTATCGGCCGACAGTTTCAAACTGGCAATGGTTTCTTCGGAAGCTTGCTGAGGAAACATTTTCATGATATGGGCAACTTTTATTTCTCCGGGAGTCAGACGCTCGTCATGAACTTTAAGAATATGATATCCAAAACGTGTCCTGATAATTTCAGAAACCTGCCCGACGGGTGTTCGGTAAGCAGCTTCTTCAAATGGATAGACCATCTGAAAAGCGCTGAAATAGCCAAGCAGTCCTTTATTTTCTTTTGCTGAAGGATCTTCAGAATGTTGCAAGGCGATTTCATTAAAATCGGCACCGGCAACTATCTGGTTACGCAAGTCGTTGATTTTGTTCCAGGCTGCAAGTGTATCTGCAGGCGAAGCTTCAGGAATTAACATAACAAGAAGATGGCTGGCTTTGCGTTCATATTTGGTTCTTTGGTAAGCTGTTTGCACCATTTCCTCGTTGAACGAAACATCGGTAAGGTAAGGGCGCGCCAGCTCTTTGCGATATCCTTTTAATTCGTCGATGAACGACTGAACGGTATCATAACCAAGATTTTGTGCTTCCATTACCTTTAATCTGAAATTAACATACAAATCGAGGTATTCGGCAGGTGTTTTTTTGTCCTTTTCTTCCAGAATATTGGTATTGTTTTTCTGGTAATTCAAAGTAAACTCTTCTTTTGAAACAGGAAGTTTACCAATGGTCATCACTGTTTGGTCTTTCTTCTGTGCCGAAAGTGTGACGGTAATTAAAGTAAGAACTGCGAAGTAAAAAAATCTGATCATGGTTATAATATTACTTAAAAAGTAGTTGCTAAATTATTGGTAGATGGGTTATTTATTACCGCTGCGGAACAGCGTTTAATTATTGCCATTCGCGCGAACTGTAATTGGGTGATTCACTGGTAATGCTTACATCGTGGGGGTGGCTTTCCTGAATTCCAGAATTGGTGATTCGGGTAAATTTAGCATGTTGAAGCATTTCTATATTTTTGGCTCCGCAGTATCCCATTCCCGAGCGAATTCCGCCTGTAAGCTGGTGGAGAACTTCGTAAAGCGAACCTTTGTATGGAACTCTGGCAACAATTCCTTCGGGAACCAGTTTTTTAATGTCATCTTCCATATCCTGAAAGTAGCGGTCTTTCGAACCTGTCTGCATCGCTTC
>JAUYEQ010000172.1 GCA_030691295.1 Bacteroidota bacterium | reverse complement strand
GAGAACATGGCTTTTTCGCCTGCGTGGCGGTTGTGGCTTACGGTTTCGATGTTAATTTCCTGTTTGCCAATTGCGGTTGTAATAAACCCGGTCGTTCCCGGAATATTTCCTGTTTGGAAAGTGATCAGATAAGGAAAAACGAACTGCCTGGCATCGGCAAAATTGCGTTCCTGTTTTGCCGGAACGTTCTGTATTTTGTCGCCATAACGGGCAATGAAAACAATATCGGAAACAATCGACATCGCGGTTTCGGTAGAACCTGCGCCCTTGCCCACCAAAAAATGAACTCCTGAATATTTGTTGTTAATTCGAACGGCATTGGTAGCACCTTCAACCGCGGCCAGAAAATTGCCGTTTTTTACCAGCATGGGACGCACTGTTGCATAAATATCGCCATTCACTTTTTTGGCGTAACAAATTAGTTTAATTTTTGCATCAATTTCGCTGGCAAAGTCGATGTCTTCTTTGGTAATATTTTCAATTCCTGAAATTGAAAGGTCATCTTTCGACACATCCACCCCGAATGCCAATTTAATCAGCAGGATCAATTTATGTCCGGCATCGCCACCATTGATATCCAGTTGCGGATCGGCTTCGGCATAACCACATTCCTGCGCCAGTTTCAATGCATCGGCGAATTCCAGTTGTTCATTCTGCATTTGTGTCAGGATGTAGTTGCTGGTTCCGTTCATTATTCCTGAAACGGAAAGCACTTTATCGCCGGTGAAGCCTTCCTGAATGGTTTTAATAATGGGGATTGCGCCGCAAACAGCAGCTTCAAAACCAATTTTTACATTTTTTGCTTCGGCTGTTTCGAAAATTGTTTTTCCACGTTCGGCCAAAAGCGCTTTGTTGGCGGTAACCAAATGTTTGCCTGAATTGAGGATGTCGATACATAAATTGTAAACAAAATCACTCTTGCCACCAATTGTTTCAACCACTATATCAATCTCTTCCGAAGAAATAATCTCCTGAATATATTCGTTGGCCTCTTTTCCTGAAAGGTCTTTTCCGCCGCCACAAAACAAACCGAGGGGAATATTAAACCGTTCTGCTGCCTGAACGGGAAAAAGTTCAACAATTTTCGCGAGTACGATTTTAGTTTTGGCCCGCATCGAAAGCTCATTGTTTATTTCTGAAATAATCTGTGCAACTCCGCCGCCAACAGTGCCGCAGCCCAATATGGCTATGTTTATAGTATTCATTTTGTAGTAGTTGAAATTTTTCGGAAATATAGGAATTTTTGCAACGCAGCTGATGCAAATGTTTGTTGTTAACTCTCTGGTCGATATCCTCAGGTTGGCGCGCCGCACAGGACGTCCACATCCCTTATTCAAAGAACTTGGTTATCTTTGCCGCTCAATTCGCACACAAGGCATTTGCTGAGCGGGTGTTAAATTTAGAACAATGAAAACAGAAGACATAGAAAACGTAGAGCTCAGCTATTTAACCCTTGACGATTATCAGGAATTGAAAACAGCCATGGTATTATCATACAGAAATATGCCCGATGCATATTGGGAAGAATACCAAATTAAAGCATTGATAAAAAAATTCAGGGAAGGACAAGTTGCTATTAAAATTAACGGACTGATTGCAGGTTGTGCCTTGTCTATTATTGTTGAATATGAAAAGTTTACCGACAACCATACTTACAAACAAATAACCGGCAATTATACGTTCAACACACATTCGGCCAAAGGCAATGTTTTGTATGGTATTGATGTGTTTATCAAACCTGAATTCAGGGGACTTCGTTTAGCCCGAAGATTGTACGATTACAGAAAAGAATTGTGCGAGAAGTTAAACCTCGAAAGGATTGTGTTTGGTGGAAGAATCCCCAATTTTCACAAATACGCCAGTGAATTTTCTGCCAAGGAATACATCGAAAAAGTAAAAAGAAAAGAATTACACGATCAGGTATTGAGTTTTCAAATTTCGAGTGACTTTCACCCGACACGGGTTTTAAAAGGATATCTGGAAGGCGACCCTTCCTCAATCGAATTTGCAGTGTTGTTGGAGTGGAACAATATCTATTATGAAAGTAAAAGTCTTAAACCCAGAACTACAAAAAGAATAGTTCGGCTTGGGCTCATTCAATGGCAGATGCGGCCATACAAAGGATTGGAGGATGTAATGCAGCAGGCAGAGTTTTTTATTGATGCGGTTTCGGGTTACAGGGCAGATTTTGCATTGTTTCCGGAGTTTTTTAATGCTCCGCTGATGGCTGATTACAATCACTTAAGCGAAGCCGATGCCATCAGGGAATTGGCAAAATATACTGATCCCATCGTACGTAAATTTTCCGAATTTTCCATTTCGTACAACATCAACATCATTGCCGGAAGTATGCCAGAATTGGTTGACGGAAAGTTATACAATGTCGGCTATTTATGCAAAAGGGACGGAACGGTTGAGCGGTACGAAAAACTTCATGTTACACCTGATGAGGTGAAAGTTTGGGGAATGGTTGGTGGAACAGAAGTAAAAACGTTTGATACCGATTGCGGAAAAATTGGCATCCTGATTTGTTATGATTCTGAATTTCCGGAGTTAAGCAGGCTTTTGGCCGATGAAGGAATGGATATTCTGTTCGTACCGTTTTTGACCGATACGCAAAACGGGTACTCCAGAGTGCGGCATTGTTCACAGGCCCGGGCCATCGAAAACGAGTGTTATGTAGCCATTGCCGGAAGCGTTGGAAATTTACCGAAAGTTCACAACATGGACATCCAGTTTGCCCAATCGATGGTTTTTACACCTTGCGACTTTTCATTCCCAACGAATGGTATTAAAGCGGAAGCAACACCAAATACCGAAATGATCCTGATTTCTGATGTTGACATTGATTTGCTCAGAGAACTAAATCAATTTGGCAGTGCCCGAAACCTTCGGGACAGAAGAACTGATATTTACAAATTAAACAGAGCCAAAGAATAATAAAATTGAATCGTATATGGCAAAAGAATTCTTCAATAAAGTAAGTACCCGCTTCTTTAATGCGGTTGAAAAAGGTGGCAACGCCCTGCCCCACCCTGCCGCCCTGTTTGGCATATTCGCCTTGATCACACTTGCATTTTCGGCAATAGGATATTATTTGCAATGGGGAGGCATAAATCCTGCAACCGGCGAAACAGTGAGTGCTGTTAACCTTATTTCGAAAGAAGGGCTTCACCGGATAATCCTCGAAATGGTGAACAACTATACCGGCTTTGCACCGCTGGGAATTGTAATGGTGGCATTGCTGGGAATAGGAGTTGCCGAAAGCAGCGGATTGATAAAATCGGCCATCAATGCCTTACTGCAAAAAGCGCCCAAAAACTCGGTAACTTTTATGATCGTATTTACCGGAATTCTGTCTAATACGGCTTCTGATCTGGGTTATATCCTCATCATTCCCATGGCAGGGATAATATTTCATTCTTTGGGGCGGCATCCAATTGCTGGTATGTCGGCAGCATTTGCCGGTGTAAGCGGCGGATTCAGCGCCAACCTTTTAATCGGTACAATCGACCCCTTATTGGCGGGTTTATCTACGGAAGCAGCACGAATAATCGACCCTGAATATTATGTGATGCCTACTGCCAATTACTATTTCATGGCAGCATCAACTTTTGTCATAGCCTTTGCCGGAACATGGGTAACAAAGGCCTGGGTGGAGCCCCGACTGGGAAAATATACAGGTAGCGTTGAACAGGAAGCCATTGTTCCGCTTTTACCTGCTGAAAAGAAAGGACTCAAATGGGTTTTGTTCACGATGCTAATCTGGACAATCATCTTTGCCGCCGGATTAATACCCGACCACGGATTTTTCAGGGGTGCCGACAATACCGTGCTGCATTCACCGCTGCTGAAAGGTTTTATTGCGGTTCTGTTCATTGTTGCCAGCGTTTCGGGCATCGTTTATGGATACATCGCCGGTACTTTTAAAAAGCACGAAGACGTAATCAATGGCATGAATACCAGCTTTAAAAGCCTAGTTTCATTCCTGGTTTTGGTATTTTTTGCCGCTCAGTTTGTTGCATGGTTTAAATGGAGCAACCTCGGAATTTTAATCGCCATTAAAGGAGCGGCATTTCTTCAGAGTACAGAAATGGGGCTGATACCACTTGTCCTTCTGTTTGTAGTATTCTCAGGTATTATCAACATGTTTATGGGAAGCGCTTCTGCCAAATGGGCTATTATGGGTCCGGTTTTTATTCCAATGTTTATGCTTTTGGGTTATTCGCCCGAACTTTCGCAGGCCGTTTTCAGGATAGGCGACAGTGTAACCAATGTAATTTCACCAATGATGAGCTTTTTCGCCCTTATCATAGTCTATTACCAAAAATATGACAACAAATCGGGAATCGGAACATTGATAGCCACCATGATGCCCTATTCAATTGTATTCTTTATCGTTTGGACGATGTTGCTGATTATCTGGATCTGGCTGGGAATTCCACTGGGCCCTGACGCAGGTTTGTATTACACAAAATAACTGATGATGGTCATAAAATATTTGCCGCTGCTTTCTCTTTGTTTGTTTATTCTGAATGCTTATCCGCAGGATAAGGAGAAAGCAATCCTAAAAACCTTTCATTCTATATCGAGCCACGATCTGCTGAACAATGCGGCCGAATTGAGTTCCGCAAAATATGGCGGACGTTTGTC
>JAUYEQ010000549.1 GCA_030691295.1 Bacteroidota bacterium | reverse complement strand
TGTCCGGAAATCTCAGGAAAGGTGAACGGTAAATGTGGTAGGTTGAATCGAGTTGCCTGATGATTTCCAGCCCCGTCACACCGCACTCCTCCTCAACTTCGCGAATGGCTGCAATTTCAGGCGTCTCACCCTTGTCAATTTTCCCTTTAGGCAAATCCCAAACACCCAGGCGTTTGATAAACAACAATGACTGGTCGCTGTTTTTTACCAGTCCTCCCGCTGCCGGAATTTCAACAAATTGCTGTTTGAAACACTCCCAAAGCAATTCAGTTTCATTATTCTGAAGTGAAAAATTAATTGCTTCATCGCCTTTTTCAATTTCAGCAATCAAGTCCCTGACAAACCTATGATTCTCACAATCAACAATTTGACTTATGTTATTTTTTGATGATTTTTTACTTTCAACACCTATTTGAAAGGTAGAGTCATTGAAAAAAACTTTGTACATTTGCGATCATTATTTTAGTAAAATCAATTCATCATGTTAGAACAAATTCAACTCGAAGTTACAAAGAAACTACTTCAAATTAACACAATAAAAGTACAGCCAAACAATCCCTTCACATGGGCCTCAGGCTGGAAAGCCCCAATTTATTGCGATAACCGTAAAATTCTTTCTTATCCTGAAGAAAGAACTTTTATTTGCACGCAATTCTGCAAATTAATCCGTGAAAAATATCCGCAGGCCGAAGTGATTGCCGGAGTTGCTACCGGTGCAATTGCCCACGGAATGCTGGTTGCCCAGGAATTGGGATTGCCTTTTATTTATGTCAGGGCAAAACCAAAAGATCACGGACTTGAAAACCTGATTGAAGGCGACATGAAAGCCGGACAGAAAGTGGTAATTATCGAAGACCTTATTTCAACCGGACTAAGTAGCCTGAAAGCTGCCGAAGCGATCACCAATTTTGGCGGCGACGTTTTGGGAATGCTGGCTATTTTCACTTACAATTTTCCGCTGGCACGTAAAAACTTTGAAGATGCCGGTTTAGAACTGACTGCTCTAAGCCGTTACCAGGTGCTGATTGATTTGGCAATTGAGTCGGGTGACGTAAAACCAGAAGAGGTTGAAAAACTCAACAAATGGCGCGAACAGCCTGTAAGCTGGGGCAAGTAATATTATAAGACTGGGTATTACCA
>JAUYEQ010000529.1 GCA_030691295.1 Bacteroidota bacterium | reverse complement strand
TACGACAGTTGCTTTTTTGCTGTTCGCTCCATCGGCAAACACAACATAAGGGGTTCCTGATTTCGAAAATTTAATGCTTAAAGAAGAAGCTTGCCCGCCGGAAAACTCGGCATTACCCAAGGCGACCCAGCCTGCTCCATTTGGTTTATAAACTGTTGCTTTGCCAGTACTACTCCAGGATGCCACATAAGGGATGCCACTGTGCACCGCAAGACACTGATTTCCATCGTGTGTACCGGCTGAAAATCCGGCGTTACCTACAAGTTGCCAGGAACTTCCATTAAATTTCATCACACTGGATTTTAAACTGAAACCAGCATACTCCCTGAAAGCTACAAACGGGGTTCCACCTTCAATAGCCAAAGAAAGTACATTTGTATAGTCGGCTGTAAAACCCGCCTGTCCTATTGTTGTCCAGGTTCCGCCGTCCAGTTTCATAACTGTAATTTTATCATTGTATTTGGCATCAGTAAAGGCTACACAGGGCGTGTTGCCATCCATGGCCATGTCGATTACATCTGCTCGATTCGTCGTAAAACCGGCACCACCAACGTAAGCCCAATTTGTTCCGGTAAATTTCATTACAGATGCTTTGTTCCCATTTGCTGCATCGCTAAAAGCCACATAAGGAGTTCCTCCGCTTATTGCCATGCTGATTGATGATGCTTTTCCGGCGGAAAAACCCACTGCCCCAACCGCTTCCCATTCGGTTCCATTAAATTTCATTACTGTAACTTTGTCCCCATTTGCCCTGTCCATGTATGCAACATACGGAGTTTCACCATCAAATGCGATACATTGGTTGAAAGCTTCACCTGCTGAAAATGCTTTTTTACCGACAAGGTTCCACGATTGTGCAAAAACAGCATTCGAAAGAATTGCAAAAATTAAAAGTAGAGTTGTTTTCATAAGTTTAGTATATAAGGGTTGTAAATTGTTATCCAAACTTGCCATAAAGATATGCCATTTTCAGAACCTGATAAAACATGTGCGGTCCTAATTTTACGCTTTTTTGCAACAATCAGGTTGTTTGCCTGATTTAATTACTTTTGCTGAAAATTAAACAGATCATGGGAAGAGGCAGGAAAATAAAGCCGTTTTTGGAAGGCGTTTTAATCACCGATATTGGTTCTGAAGGAAAAGCAATTGCACGTGTGAATGATGTGGTAGTATTCACTACGCATGTCATTCCCGGCGACGTGGTTGATTTGCAGGTAACAAAAAAGCGAACTAAATACATGGAAGCCCGCGTGACCCTTGTTATTACTGAATCGCCTGACCGTGTTCCTGCTTTTTGCGAACATTTTGAAGTGTGCGGCGGTTGCAAATGGCAATTTCTTCCCTACGAAAAACAGCTCTATTACAAACAGAAACAGGTAGTCGATCAGTTGCAGCGAATCGGACGCATTGAACTGCCTGAAATTACCCCGATTCTGGGATCTGCAAAAACAACTTTTTACCGCAATAAACTCGAATTCGGATTTTCCAACAAACGCTGGCTGACCTACGAGGAAATTGGTACTGAAGGTGATGACATGAACAAAAATGCGCTGGGATTTCATGTTCCGGGCATGTTCGATAAAATCATCAACATCAATAAATGCTGGCTGCAGGGCGATCCATCGAATGAAATCCGCAATTTCATTAAGAAGTATGCTGACGAAAACAACCTTGAATTTTTCGATCGCCGTATTCAGGCCGGACTCCTGCGCAACATCATCGTCCGCACTTCAACTACCGGCGATGTAATGCTGATCGTGTGCTTTTTCAGCGAACAGCAGGAGAACCGCGAAAAATTAATGGCAGCCATTGCCGCAGAATTTCCGCAGATCACTTCGCTGATGTATGTGATCAACGGAAAAGGAAACGATACTATCAGCGATCAGGAAATATTGGTTTACAAAGGAAATGACCATATTCTGGAAGAGATGGAAGGCCTGAAATTCAAAATCGGACCGAAAAGTTTTTACCAGACAAACTCGGAACAAGCTTACGAGCTGTACAAAGTTACGCGTGATTTTGCAGGACTGAAAGGCAACGAAGTAGTGTACGATTTATACACCGGAACCGGAACCATTGCCAACTTCATTGCCCGCAATGTGCAGAAAGTCGTTGGTATCGAGTATGTTCCTGAAGCCATTGAAGATGCGCATGTGAATTCAGTTTTGAACGGCATCGAAAATACCAGCTTTTTTGCGGGCGATATGAAGAAAATTCTGACCAGCGATTTCATCGCTCAACATGGAAAACCCGATGTGATTATTACCGATCCGCCACGCGCCGGAATGGACGAAGACGTGGTAAAAACCATTCTGGAAGCGGCACCCGAAAAAGTGGTCTATGTAAGTTGCAATCCGGGCACCCAAGCAAGAGATTTGGCTTTGATGGACGAATTCTATAAAGTTACCCGAATACAACCTGTTGATATGTTCCCGCACACGCACCATGTTGAAAATGTGGTGCTGCTGGAGAGGAGATAGTATGTTTCACCACCGATTACACTGATTACCACAGATATTTTTTCTCTGTGATAATTCGTGTAATCTGTGGTAAATTTCTTTTTAATTCAGTGATTTTAAATTTAGCAATGCCTCCGGAACATATTGGTGCAGGCTTTTGGTGATTTCACAATCCTCCAATTTTTCGCAATTGGCGCAGGTTTCGAAACCTTTTGAGTTTACACAATTTCTGATTTCACATTCGGCGCAATGGGCAAATTTAACTCCGGCTTCACGGCATCCGGTACAATTGATCATTTCGGGCGTAATATCCGCACCGAATTGAACTTTCCATTTTTCGGCAGTTTGGGTACGCAGTTCATTATCATCGGCTAAGGTTGCTATTCTGGCATCGCAGCCGGCGCAGTCTAAGCCACAGCAAGAAATTAATTTTTCCATAGTGTTTTCATTTTAAGGTTGTTGATGTTCAAAAATACAAAATAATAATGAAAAAACTCCCTGAAAATTAATTCAGGGAGTTTAAACCTTAATGGAAATCTGAAGTGATTTATTTAGGGAGTACAACTCCATCAATCACATGAACAACTCCGTTCGTTCCTTTTAAATCGGCAACAGTAACAAATGCAGAATTGCCCGATTCATCGGTAAGTTTCACCTTACCCATGTCCATTGAGGCAGTTAATTTCCCTCCACTAACTGTTGATAAAACGGCTTTGCCATTTCCACCTTTAATTGCGGCAACAACAGCAGCTGCATCAACATTACCGCTAACAACATGATACGTAAGAATCTTGGCCAACTGAGCTTTGTTTTCAGGTTTTAATAAACTTTCAACTGTACCGGCAGGCAACTTACCGAATGCCGCATTGGTTGGCGCAAAAACTGTGAAAGGCCCTGCACTTTTTAAGGTACTCACTAAATCTGCAGCTTTAACGGCAGCTACCAAAGTTGTATGATCTGCTGACCCGATAGCAATATCTACAACATCTTTACTTTGACTGAAAGCACTCATTGAAATAACAACAGCTACTAACATTACAAATAACTTTTTCATAATTCTCTAATTTTTGTTTAACGTTTAAATACATTTCCTAAACATTTTAATGATTCAATTTGTTTAAAGAATACACAAAATATTTAAACAAAATGAAAACATTTCTTATTGGTGCTTCAATTATCTTCGCAATTATCTTTGTATTTCAATCATTTATGATCGTATCAGTCGAAAAAACAGAAGAGCAGAAATATTCTGTTGTCCTGAAAGATCAGAATTTCGAAATCAGGTTCTATCCTTCTGCCACTCTGGCTACAATCAGTTCTGATGCAAAAACGTATAAAGAATTGTCCGGCTCAGGATTTAGGAAGCTGGCCGGTTATATTTTTGGCGGAAATGAAGACGGAACTCAGATCGCGATGACTTCACCGGTGCACATGAATGTTAATGATACGCTCTCAACCATGAGTTTTGTGATGCCCTCTTCTTTTAATACAGAGAATCTTCCGAGACCCAATGATTCAGGCGTACAATTAATGACTACTGACGACGAGTATGTTGCGGTAATTCGTTTTGGCGGATTCGCTTCTGATCAGGACTTGAAAGACTATTCAGAAAAACTTCTCACCATTCTGAAAGAAAAAAGTATAACGACCTATGGTTTACCCCGGTATTTGGGATATAACCCACCTTTTCAGTGGATTGGTCGAAGAAATGAAATTATTATTTCAATTAATTGGAAATAAAACAGAAAAAAAATGTCAAACTACTTCATTATCGGTGCTTCCTCAGGAATCGGGCAACAGCTCGCCAGTCAATTAGCGGACGCGGGTCATCAGGTTTATGCTACTTATCTCAAAAATAAATTGCATTCAGAAAATGAAAGCCTTCACTACCATTATTTGAATGTCATGGATGAAGCAATAAAACTTGATTTTCTGCCGGAATCCATTTCAGGCCTGATTTATTGTCCGGGTAGCATCAATCTGAGACCTTTCGAGCGAATTAAGCCAGCTGATTTTGCAGCCGATTATCAACTGCAGGTTGTTGGTGCATTAAAAACTATTCAAGCGGTATTGCCACGATTAAGAAAATCGGATCATGCATCAATTGTCCTGTTCTCAACGGTTGCGGTACAGACAGGCTTGTCGTTTCATTCGCAGGTTTCAGCTTCAAAAGGAGCGGTGGAAGGATTAACAAAAGCGTTGGCTGCAGAGTTCGCTCCATCAATTCGGGTGAACTGTATTGCTCCCTCCTTAACTGATACACCGCTTGCAGCAACACTTTTAAACAGTGAGCAAAAAAGAGAAGCCAATGCGCAGCGACACCCATTGAAAAGAATTGGAACTGCTAAAGATTTGGCTGATTTGGCTGAATTTTTAATTTCAGAAAAGGCCGGATGGATAACAGGGCAGATTATACATGTTGATGGAGGTTTTTCATCGTTAAAAACATAGATAAAAGATCATTCGCTTATTCTCTCCAACGCTTTCCTCACAATCTCCAAATCACTTCCTCCTCTGAATCCGCTAAATCCAACTGCCAGCTTGGTTCCATCCGGAAGGGTAATGGGTTGTCCGCCTTCGTAACCAATCAAATCGGGAAGGCTGATACCAAAAGTATGGTAATCCATTTGGTCGGTAAAAATCATTCGTTCGTATTCGTTGGTTTTGTAGCCGGTTATCCAAACCTGGCTGGCTTTGGTCCAGGCAATCTTAAACGAATCGCGACCCCGGAGTTGGTCGG
>JAUYEQ010000169.1 GCA_030691295.1 Bacteroidota bacterium | reverse complement strand
ATTTCTTTCCCTGTTGGGAATCACCATTGGTATATTTGCCATTATTTCAGTTTTCACTGTCATCGATTCGCTGGAGAAATACATCCGAAACAGCTTGAATTCATTGGGAAGCGATATGGTTTATATTCAGAAATGGCCATGGGCTCCTCCTGAAGGTGAGTCTGAATATCCCTGGTGGAAATACATGAACCGTCCGGTTCCCAAAATAGAAGAAGCTGAAGAACTGGCCCGCAGATCAAGAACCATAGAAGATGCCGTTTACTTCTTTGGCTTTAACCGCACCGTACAATTTGAGAATAGCAAAGCCGAAAATACCGAAGTACTTGCCACAACACACGCATTAATCAATACATGGAGCCTTGAAATTGAAAAAGGGCGTTATTTTACCGATTCAGAATCGAACTCAGGAGCAAACCTTGCAATATTGGGAAGCGAAATAGCGACAAAACTTTTTGATAAAGTAAACCCTGTTGGCAAAACAATTAAATTCCAGGGATACCGCTTTCAGGTAATTGGTGTTTATACAAAAAAAGGTACCGATATGTTTGGAACCAGCATGGATAAACGAATTCACATTCCAGTGGTTTTTGCCATGAATATGGTGGACGTGCGTAACCGCGATCAGGGTCAGACCATCAACGTAAAAGCCAAGCCCGATGCCGACCATGATGAATTTGTGGCTGAACTGGAAGGGATTATGCGATCGCTGCACCGCCTGAAACCAATGGAGGAAAACGATTTCGCCATCAACGAAGTGAGTGTAATATCGAAACAGTTTGATTCATTTTTTAAGGTTTTCAATTTCGCCGGATGGATCATTGGCGGGTTCAGCATTTTGGTGGGCGGCTTCGGAATTGCAAACATCATGTTCGTTTCGGTAAAGGAACGGACAAAAATCATCGGTATCCAAAAGTCGCTAGGAGCTAAAAAATATTTCATTTTACTTCAGTTCATTTTCGAGGCAGTTGTGCTTTCGATGGTTGGCGGTGTATTGGGATTGATTCTTATATTTATCGGAACCTCCATATTCAGCTATGTTGCCGACATGACCATCGCACTTACGATGGCAAACATTGTGTTGGGACTGACCATTTCAGGTGTAATTGGCGTTCTGGCCGGGTTTATTCCCGCCCTTTCTGCCTCACGGCTTGATCCGGTAACGGCGATGAACAGTGTATAAAAGAAGTTCCAAATTTCAAGTTCCAGATTTCAAGATGGCATCTGCCAGATAAGTCAGGGTTTCACTCCAAGTGAAGCCCTGAATTGCTTTGCAGAGGGGAGATGCATATCTGCAATACATTTATGTTTACAAACATATATTCCGGGAGCAACCTTTTGGTTATTTATAGCCTCTTCTTTATATGATTATTTAACTTTACCTATCCCTAAAACCAAAAAGAATGGAACGATCACCACCAAGATCCAATATCTGCAAATGACATTTTTTAGTTTACACTTAAATAAATCTACAAATGAAAAAACAAATAGTAGTAGTTTTTATGTTTTTGGTTTCCTTATGTTGCACTATTAATCTTGATGCACAAGAAAAGAAAAACTCGATAACAGTAAGTGGCATTATAGCCCATTTTATTAACAACGAAAAGTATCAATTGAACGGACCAGAACCTGGATATTATGAATCCAAGATTGATCCGGGGCTTGAAATTCTGGTTCTCAGGTCATTAACGAAAAATACAAAAATCGGAACCGGGTTCAATATTCAGAAAGTAAGAGTAGCCTCATACATGAGTGGTCTTCGAAGGTTTGATTTCTATGAGTTGAGTATCCCTGTAATTTTTCAAACGGGTTTTACTGTCGGCGAAAAGAACAGATGCTTTTTTACTACGGGAATTTATGGAGGGAAAACTATACTGCAAAAATACGCAAGCCCAAATAGCAGTGGAACTTGGCGTGATTATAAGGATTTTAGCCAACTCGAAAATTATTCTGACGATGTATATTTTATCGATGCGTACTTCGATACAGGATATTCCAGATCATTCGCAAATCTGGGCGATATCTCATTGGCCCCGTTTGTCAAATACCGCTTGAATTCTACATGGCTAAACTATCATCAAGATAAAGTTCATTATGGAATTAAACTAATGTATTCATTCAAAATTTAAATCATGAAAATAATCATTATCACATTATTAAGTTTGATGCTATTGGAGTCTAATTCTTTTTCACAGACCACCCCTCGGATGGAAAATCCAAATTATGCACAAACAATATTTTTTGACGACTTTGATTCTGCTCAATTAGACAGAAGCGTATGGAATGTTTCTGCTCATGGGCAAAAAGACTTTTACCTAAATTGAGCGATTACCAAATTCAGTTTCCCTTCTGGGTTCACTTGATGTAGTCGATGTAGTGTTTTTAATTGAATTTTTGTGGTTTGCTTCAGGATAGGCCTATTTTCGGGTACTTATCTTCGCTAATATCTCAA
>JAUYEQ010000517.1 GCA_030691295.1 Bacteroidota bacterium | reverse complement strand
CATTATGGGAGCCAGGGAATACGCCATGCGTGTTTGGCTGAAACCTGAACGTATGCTTGCCTATAAGATTTCTTCGGATGAAGTAATTACCGCGCTTCGTAGCCAGAATGTTGAGGCAGCACCTGGTCGAACTGGTGAAAGTTCCGGAAAATCGCCACAGTCGGTTCAGTACATCCTCAGGTACACCGGAAAAGTAAACCAGAAAAAAGACTACGAGGATATTGTTTTGCGTGCCGATCCAGATGGCAAAATACTGAAACTGAAAGATATTGCTACGGTAGAGTTTGGGACTGTTAGTTACGATATGCTTTCGAAGACCGAAGGCCGCCCGTCTGCGTCTATCATGCTGAAACAGAGACCTGGTTCAAATGCCCGAGATGTAATCAAAAATATCAAAAAGAGAATGGAGGAGCTCAAAGAAACTTCATTCCCCCCCAATATTGAATACAATTATGCCTACGACGTTTCTCGGTTTATCAACGCTTCGATGAGTGCAGTTCTCCGTACGCTGATCGAAGCTTTCATTTTAGTTTTCATCGTGGTCTTTCTTTTTCTTCAGGATTTTCGGTCAACACTTATACCGGTATTGGCCGTTCCGGTCGCTTTGGTCGGTGCGCTTGCATTTATGCTTTTATTTGGTTTTTCGATTAACCTACTGACCTTGTTCGCCTTGGTACTGGCTATCGGGATCGTGGTTGACAATGCCATTGTTGTAGTTGAAGCCGTACATGTTAAAATGAAGGAAAAAGGGTTGAATTCTCATCATGCCACAGTTGAAACTATGCGAGAGATCAGTCCTGCAATTATTGCAATCACGCTGGTTATGACTGCTGTTTTCGTGCCGGTGGCATTTCTGTCTGGCCCGGTCGGCGTTTTCTACCGCCAGTTCTCTATCACGTTGGCAATTTCGATTGTGATATCAGGAATCGTTGCACTGACCATGACTCCGGCCTTGTGCGCAATGCTGTTGAAACAATCACATTCAACCCGAAAGAAGAAAGATTGGCTATCCCGGTTCTTCCGAATGTTCAACTTTCAATACAACATTTCCGAACGTAAGTATAAAGCATTGATTGGCCGTATTGCAAGCCGAAAAATGGTTACCTGGGGGATACTCCTCTTTTTCTTTCTAAGTACCTGGGGACTCAGTGCCATCCTACCTTCCGGTTTTATACCGACTGAAGATCAGTGTATCATATATGTTAATGTGGTTACACCTCCCGGTTCAACACTCGACCGAACCGATAAAGTATTGGATGGGATTCAGAAAATAGCCAAACAAATTCCTGAAGTAGAGAATGTGTCGGTCTTAACTGGTTATTCAATTATCAGTGAAGCCCCGGGTGCTTCCTACGGGATGGCAATTATCAACCTGAAATCGTGGGCAAACCGCAGTGCCTCGGTTGATGAAATAATTGAGAGGTTGAAAGAGAAAACAACCAATATTACCGATGCAGCTATTGAATTCTTTCCTCCGCCAACTGTTCCCGGCTTCGGTAATTCAAGTGGTTTTGAGTTGCGGCTAATTGATAAAACCGGGCTTGGAAATCTTCAGAATACTGCGGCAACAGTTAATCAGTTTATTGATTCACTGAAACAATCACCTGCGATTGGCAGCGCATTTACCAATTTCGATGCATCTTTCCCACAATACATGATTCACGTCGATAAAGAAATGGCAGCAAAAAAAGGTGTTACCGTTGAGAATGCCATGAATAACCTTCAGACGTTAGTTGGGAGTTTGTATTCAACCAATTTCATCCGGTTTGGTCAGATGTACCGTGTAATGGTGCAGGCGGCTCCTGAATATCGGGCAAATCCAGATGATATTCTGAAATTGTACGTCAAAAATGATAAAGGTGAGATGGTTCCATATTCCAGTTTCATAAAGCTTGAACGGGTGTATGGACCTGAACAACTTACGAGTTATAACATGTACACTTCAGCCCTCATTTCGGGAGATGCCTCGGCTGGCTATAGTAGTGGAGATGCAATCAGCGAAATAGAAAAAGTTGCCAAAGCCGCACTCCCTAAAGGATTCGATATCAGTTGGTCGGGAATGACACGTGAACAGATTCTGGCAGGGAATCAGACCATTTTTGTCTTTATTGTCTGCCTAATTTTTGTCTATTTACTGCTCGCGGCACAATATGAAAGTTTTCTGCTTCCTTTGGTTGTGCTTCTATCCTTGCCAACCGGAATCTTCGGATCCTTCCTGTTTTTGAAAATCGCCGGACTGGAAAACAATATCTATGCACAGGTTGCCATGATCATGCTAATTGGCTTGATTGGAAAAAATGCGATACTCATTGTGGAATATGCCATTCAACGACAAAAAGAAGGTTTGTCGGTAATTAAAGCAGTACAGATTGGAGCCGCAGCCCGCTTGCGCCCAATTTTGATGACCTCATTTGCGTTTATCGCTGGCCTTATCCCATTATGCTTTGCTTCGGGTGCAGGGGCTTTAGGCAATAAATCTATCGGAATTGCATCTGCAGGTGGTATGTTGACTGGTACAATTTTCGGGCTGATCGTGGTTCCGGGATTGTATGTCATCTTCGTAAACGTAGGAAAGAAAAGGCGAAAAAAACTTAATTAGGGAAATATTATGGAATTTAAATACATATTGAAACCACTTGGTCTGATTGTTTGTGCCACTGTTTTTTCGTGCTCAGTGCCAAGACAAACAACCCTGACAAAATCTGCTTTACCTGAAACCTTTAATGGACAGAAAGCCGATACGGTATCTGCAACAGACCTTAATTGGGAAACTTATTTTCTGGATAAAGACCTGATTCAGTTAATTGACACGGCTTTGTTGAGAAACTACGATACCCAAATGGCGATTGAACAGATTGAAATGGCAAACGCGTATTACAAGATGAGCAGAGTGACTTTGTATCCAACGGTCGAAATTGGAACTTCGGCAACATTTGGCAAATCAAAAGAAAAGCCTGAATGGTCGTCTGACTATTCCATCAACGTCAACTCTTCCTGGGAAATTGATTTGTGGGGGAAACTGCGTAACTCAAAAAAAGCCGCCAAAGCACGCTTATTGGCATCTCAGAGCGGAAAACAATTGATTCAGACTACAATTATTTCTGAAGTTTCACAGGCTTATTACGAATTGCTGGCTTTCGATTCTGAACTTGAAATCATGGAAAAGAATATTCGGTTGCAAAAGGCCGCTCTTGATATAGTACGCGTACAAAAACAGGCTGGTAAGGCTACCGATTTGGCTGTTCAGCAATTTGAAGCACAGTTGTACAATTCTCAGGCACAAAAAAACAGTATTCAGCAAATGATTATTTCCTCCGAGAATTATCTGAACCGTCTCCTGAATCGATTACCTCAGCCAGTCGCTCGCGGAAAGATCACCCAAAATCAATTATTACCGGATATTTTGAGTGCCGGAGTGCCTTTCCAGCTTTTACAGAATCGCCCCGATGTAATGGAAGCATCGTTATTGCTGGAAGCGGCCGGTTTTGATTTAAAAGCTGCAGGGAAAGCTTTCCTCCCAACACTTAAAATACAACCGGTTATTGGGTTCGACGCTGCAAGATTGAAAAATGGTTCGTTCGTCTTCGAATCGGTGAATGGACTTTTTGCCCCGATTTTGCAACAGAATTTGCTCAAAGGAAATTATCGGATTAAGCAATCGCAACAACGGCAAGCATGGTTTAGTTATGAAAAAACGGTTAAACAAAGCATTTCCGAGGTTCAAACAAATCTGGATAAACTGGCAGCAATAGAGCAGGAGATTGTTAACAGAAAGAACGAAGTGGACATTCTGGAAAAAGCTGTGAATACGGCTACCGACCTTTATGCTTATGGATATGCCACTTATCTGGAAGTTATCAATGCCCAAAAATCTGCACGCGAAGCAGAATTGGCATTAACGAATATTCAAAAAGGGAAAAGCTTTGTAACCTTAGATTTGTATCGCGCGATTGGAGGTGGAAAATAACCTTTGGAAATATCAAACAAAACAACGGTTTCAGACGATTTATGCTCAGGGGTAAGAATAAAGTTGAAATTGAGACTGAATTAATTGCTCTTGCACACAGTTATCCAAAATTGGGGCTTAAAAAACCCTGATTTTGGATTTTTTAATTGAAAAAATCCTACAAAATATCAACAAAACAATATTGGCAGTCAGGTTTATCCTCACATAGTATATGAATGTAAAAACCAAAGTCTAGACTATAGAAAGGAAGGCCATCACAAATTTGTATTTTGAGACGGCCTCCTTAAAAATAATTCTTTAGTCAAATAAGTTCGACAACCAGCCTTTGGTTTTTTGATTCTCATAATAGTTACTATCACTTTGGTATTTATGATGATCATCGTCATCGTCGCGTTGCCGATTAAACGACTGATCTGAACCATAATTTCTGTTCAGACTATCAGGTGCAGATCGCTCAATAATTTTATTGAGTTCTCCCCGATCTAGCCAAACTCCCCGGCATTTGGGACAATAATCAATTTCAATTCCCTGTTTTTCTGACATAACAAGAGCCACATTACATAATGGACAGTTCATAATTATCGAATTTTAAAATAATAAATGGGGTTAATGTTTTTGATGTAAAATTTTTTCTGTATAAGCAAGCATAAGTGCTGAAAATAAAAAGACTACATGAATGATAACTTGCCACATGACATGTTCAGATTCATGATTTTTTATATTTATAAAGGTTTGCAGCAGATGAATACTTGATACGCCAACTAACGAACCGGCTAATTTTACTTTTAATGAACCAGCATCAATTTTTTGAAGCCATTCTGGTTTATCTTCATGTTTATCGATATCAAGCCGACTAACAAAAGTTGAATAACCCCCAACGATAACCATTATCAGAAGATTTGCAACCATAGTTATATCTACCAAAGTAAGTACTCCAAGCATTAATGCTGTCTCAGTAATTTCATTTATGCTTGTGAATAAATGAATCAATTCAACCAAATATTTGTAGGTGTATAACATTCCACCTAAAATAAGCCCTCCGTAAAGAGGTGCCTGTATCCACCTGCTTGAGAAAATTATTTTCTCAAATACTGTTTCAAATTTGCTACTCATATTTTTTCTTATTTTTAAACATTACTGATGCTAATACCGATATAAGAAGTATTCCAAGGATGGTCAACAGAGAGTAAATAATTGGTATTTTATAAAATCCAACGATGACCATTTTTACCCCAACAAAAACCAGAATAGCGGATAAGCCATATTTCAGGTAGTGGAAATATTTGGTTATCCCGGCAAGGGCAAAATACAATGCTCTTAAACCTAAAATGGCAAATACATTTGAAGTGAAAATAATAAATGTGTCATTTGATATTGCTAGAATCGCAGGAATGGAATCGACTGCAAAGATTAAATCAGTAAATTCAACAACCAAAAGCACAATAAACAAAGGGGTTGCAATAGTTTTTGAATTTAGTTTCACGAAAAATTTGCTTCCATGCATTTGCTCCGAAACCGGAAAGAACTTTTTGAATAATCTGACCAGTGGATTTTTGTCCGGGACTATTTCTTCGTCTTTGTGAAAAAGCATTTTGATCCCTGTAAAAATCATGAAGGCACCGAAAATATAAATAATCCAATGAAATTTGCTAATAAGCGCAACACCAGCAAAAATAAAGATGGCTCGCATAATTAAGGCTCCAAGAATCCCCCAAAACAAAACTTTGTGCTGGTATTTGGACTGAACATTGAAAAATGTGAAAAGCATAATGAAAACAAACAAATTATCTACGCTCAACGATTTTTCAATCAAATAACCGGTCAGGAATTCAAGAGCTTTCTCTTCTCCTAAGAATACATAAACGCCATAATTAAAAATAAGAGCTAATGAAATCCATACAGCGCTCCAAATAAGGGCTTCCTTGATTTTTACTTCATGTGATTTACGGTGAAAAATACCCAGATCGATGGCTAACAACAATACTACAAAAGCAATAAATCCAGCCCACACATATACATCAATAACCATATTTAGAATTTTTAGGTTTAAGTTTGTGTTTTAAGTATTCTAAAATCAAAGGGAGTATGGAAATGAATATTATTGCCATTACAACTACTGAAAAGTTGCTTTTAACAAATGGTAAATTGCCAAAAAAATATCCACCAAATGAACAGATGAATACCCACAAAATACCTCCAATAATGTTGAATGAAATGAACCTCCAATAATTCATTGATCCCACTCCAGCAATGAATGGGGCAAAAGTCCTGATTATAGGGACAAAACGGGCTATGATAATGGTTTTTCCACCATGTTTTTCGTAAAATTCTTGAGTACGGTACAGATATTCTTTTTTGATTAACCGATAGTTTCTTTCGAATACTTTTTCCCCTAAAAACTTACCGAGTGAATAATTTACACTATCACCCAGAATCGCAGCAATGCACAAAAGCCCAATCAAAATCCAAATATTTAATATGCCAAGAGCGGCAATGGCTCCAGTAGCGAATAAGAGTGAATCGCCCGGCAGAAATGGAGTTACTACTAATCCTGTTTCGCAAAAAATTATACAAAACAGAATTAGATAAGTCCAATTTTTGTATTCCGTAACCAAACTGAATAATTGCTTATCCAGATGAAGAAATAAATCAAAAAAGCTGTTTACTATTTCCATAAAACATAGTCGTATAAATTAGAATACTTTAAATGCGATAATAGCAATCGCAACACAAGTGGTTGCCAGAATGGCAATAGGTTTCTTATTAAACTCAAATATCTTTTTTACCGCCGGACCTAATTTGATGATTAGGAACGATAAAAGATAAAACCTTAACCCTTGACCGATAAGAGTACCAATTGAAAAGATGAAGATATTTATGTCAAATGCTCCGGAGGTAATTGAAAATAACTTGTACGGAACAGGAATAAATGGGGCTAAAAACAAAATGCCCAAGCCCCATTTGGTGAATTGAATATGAATAGATTGGTATACAGCCTCGGTAAATCCCGGGATATTTTCGAACACAAATCTGGCCAGACTGGTAAATTCACCGTGAGCATCAAGCCACACAAAATGACCAATTGCATATCCGGCGATAGCACCTGTTAATGTTCCCATAGTGCCAAATAATGCATATTTATAAGCTTTTGTGATATTGAGTAATGTTAAAGCCATAAAAAACATTGGAGTGGGCAACGGCAAGAACGATGCATCAGCAAAAGCACAAATAAACAATGCCCAAGCACCCCATTTGGTGTTTGCCCATTGCATACCCCATTTATGTAGCGATTTAAACCAGTTCTTCATCCCTGTTTTTTAATTAAACTGATGCAACGATCAGGCATGTTTCATCACTTTATTTTGATATTCACTAAAAATCTCACCTTTACTTTTCTCTAGTCGAATACCATTTAATAGCAGAACCAGCAAATTCGGGATTTCTTTTTCATTAAATCCGGATTTAGCAGCGAAACTACTAGTGTTAAGTTAGTTTTGATATGACGGTTTAATTGTGTAGCTTTGCTAGAAAAACTATGCTACTTTACACAATCAAACTAAGCAAATCTGAGATTGAAGATCTTGATAAAGTAATAAGCAAAGGGAGCCATTCCTCACAAGCCTATCGCGCAGCGTATATTTTATTGAATTGTGACAAAGGCGAATTTTCAACAAATGCTGACATTAAGAATTCGGATATCTGTAAGATATTGCGAATTGGGGAGCGGACCATTGACCGGGTCAAGAAAAAGTTCATTGAAGAAGGTTTTGAAAGTGTGCTGGAACGACGGGCATCGCCCCAAAATTATACCAAAAAGGTAGATGGCGATATTGAAGCAAGATTGGTAACCCTCTGCTGCAGTGAGCCTCCCAAAGGGTTTGCAAAATGGTCGCTAAGGCTCTTGGCCGACAAGATGGTAGAATTCAAATATGTTGACTATATCTCTCATGTGACAGTGAGAGAGGTTCTAAAAAAAACGAACTTAAGCCTTGGAAAGTAAAAGGATGGGTTATCCCGCCGGAACAAAGCAGTGAATTTGTTGCCAACATGGAACATGTGCTGGACATATACAAGCTGCCTTACGATGAAAATTATCCGGTTGTTTGTATGGACGAGTCGCCCAAACAGTTGATCGAAGAAGTTGCATCGACTCCCATCAAGCCTGGTCAGGAAGCCCGGCTTGATTATGAATATATCAGACATGGGATGGTCAATGTTTTTATGGCAAATGAACCGTTAAAGGGCAAAAGGTTAGTTGAGGTCACGGAATACAAAACAAAAAAAGACTGGGCAAGATTTATGAAGCGGATAGCTGATGAAATGTACCCAATGGCAAAAAAGATAAAACTGGTCATGGATAATTTCAAGACACACAATGCCTCTGCTTTCTACGAAACATTTTTGCCGGAAGAAGCAAAACGACTGTGTGACAGATTTGAATTCATCTTTACCCCAAAGCATGGGAGTTGGTTAAATATGGCAGAAATCGAATTGCATGTACTCAATGGGCAGTGTTTAAACCGACATATTCCAACAATAAAGAAAATATCATCAGAAATAAAAGCATGGGAAAATCACAGGAACAATAAAACTGCCAGAATCAAGTGGCAGTTTACAAACGACCAAGCACGGATAAAACTGAAAAGACTTTATCCGTCAATTTTAAATTAACACAACACTAGCCATAAACATTTCATTTTTATTGATTGATCCATCCACAAGGGTCATGTTTACAATCTCATAAACCTGTTCGAAGCGTGCTTGCAGAATTGTAGGAGGAGTGTAGTCTGACTTTCTGGTTGTTCTTATTAAGTGATCAGTTTCTTCTGCTGTAAATCCCAACTTTTTGCTTACCCGATGTAGTAATTCCAATTCCTTGATGCTGATAACATCATCTGCCAATGCAATTCGGATAAGATGAATGAAATACTCCGAATTTTCCTTAACAATTGAGTCTGAGTGAGAATCCAATTTGCCCATTTTATGTGATTTATATTTAATATTTAAAAGAAAATGTTCGTCAATAATTGGTTTGTAAGTTTTCATTTACCTGATCCTTTCCATAGTTTATCAAGAAAACCGGTAACACTATCTAGAATACCTTGAACTCCATTTTCGCTGATGTAATTAAGAAATTTTAAAATTAGGGGCAGAAAAATTGCAATCAGAGCAAAAACAATTGCCAAAAACAAAAGGAATGCAACTATTACAAGTCCCTTCAGCTTTCTGTTGGTTCTTAATTTTTCCAGAAAATATTCCATTCTAAAATTGGAGTAATGTCTTTGACCGGGATATCTGAAATTTTGAGTTTGGCGTGGATTATCCTGATATCCGTTATCATGGTCGAATCTTCGATCCTGTTGTCTGCTTCCAAAAAAGTTTTCAAGTTCCATGGTGAAAAGTTTTTATAGTAAATTAAAGAATCAATTTTTAGGATGATTTAGAAATAAATCATCACGATTTTTATAAGATAGATCAAGAGCTTTTAATAAAGCGCTGAAAATCAAAAAATAAATAAGAGTGAATATTTCGAAGAAGCAATTTAAGATGCTACTTGTCAAACAAATAGACTGAAGTTCTATTGCTTATCGAATTAAAGGGAAATATCAGTTAAGCAGATTTTGGCGGCTGCCAACTCGAAATGGAAAACTTATTTAATAAAAACGAGTCGTTTGAAAACGACAAGTGTACCTTTTGTTCAACCGAATAAAACGGTTCGTCAACTTGATTAATATGGTCATCGTCAAATGAATCAACACTGGATAGAACATTATTCGCCTCGCAATTCAGTTCAGAAGAAAGTTCTGTATTACAAACGGGAGTATTGTAATAAGTATAAACTTCAAGTCCTAAACAAAAAAGTATTGCTGTCAGAAAAAGCAATCGGAATAATATGTGTTTTGACACTTTCATTGATGACAAAAGTAATACTTAAGCAGAATCTTTTTCCAAATGAATGTTAAAGAAAATTAAAATGAATTTCATTCACTTAGTTATCTGCAATAAGTGTGTTGCAATTCTTTTACCTTATGCATAACTCAAATGTATCAATGTCGAACAAGTGCGGGGGCAAAATTGTATCAATTATGCGAACCTTATTACTATTGCTCATCTTTATCGAATCCATCAGTAAGGATTAAAGATCAAAAAAACTTGAAACAAAAAACTCAACAACATTAACCATCATTAACAAACCTAATTAAGGCACTCGATATTTTTTTTGATGTATGTTTACATCAAAATCAAATTTCAATAAAATGGTCATCTCAAAAACAGAACTTTTCGAAAAAGAACTTCAGCAACGAGCCAATCTGTTCAAAGCACTTTCGCATCCTGCCCGAATACAAATCCTGCAATATTTAGCACAAACGAGGACTTGTCTGACAGGCGACATTTCCGATAATTTCCCTCTGACCCGTGCAACAGTTAATCAACATATGAGGGAATTAAAGAATGCCGGTTTGATTTTTGGGCGCCTGGAAGGTGCTAAAATTGTCTATTGCCTCGACATTGAAAAAATAAAGGAAATGGAAGTCCTTCTGGCCGGATTTTTGAAAATTATGCACCTGCCCGAGGATTTTTGTTGTAGTTTAAAAATAGCATAGAATGACCAAAAATAATTAAACAACTAGTCGATGCGACACTCCAAAGAATTTATTGGCGAAGCTCTCGGCACTTTTTTGCTCGTTTTATTCGGATGTGGATCGGTTGCAGTATCCATATTATTCAATGCTTATCAGGGAATCATGCAGATTGCTCTTGCATGGGGAATTGGTGTGACGCTTGCTATTTACCTCACACGTCATTTATCTTGTGCTCACCTGAATCCGGCAGTTACACTGGCTATGGTTATCAGCAAACGGATGTCTGCCCGGAAATTGCCTGTGTATCTGCTCGCTCAATTCGCCGGAGCTTTTTTGGCAGGATTAGCTATCTATATCTTGTTCTCACCGTCAATCTCGGCTTTCGAAACTACGCACAACATTATTCGGGGTACAGCGGAATCGGTTCAAACGGCCAAAATGTTTGGCGAATATTATGCGGTCTCCGGAAGTACAGCGGTGGTTTCATTACCGCTTGCCATTGGAGCGGAAGCTTTTGGCACTTTTTTGTTGCTACTGATGATTTTTGCTCTTACTGAAGGTTGTAATTTAGGACGACCGAACGAAGCACTGGCACCAGTATTTATTGGACTGACCGTAAGTTCAATAATTTGCCTCATTGCTCCATTGACTCAGGCCGGACTGAATCCTGCACGTGATTTTGCTCCACGGATGGTTGCATGGCTTGCTGGGTGGGGAGCCGCTGCTTTTCCCGATCAAAGCGGAGGATTTTTCTTCGTTTACATTTTAGGACCAATAATAGGCGGAATACTCGCAGCGCTGTTTTTTGTATATGTGGTCGAACCAGCCATGAAACGTTCATCGATTCGATGCGATTGTGAAAATGACCAATCAATAAAAAAGTAAAAAAGAAGATATGAAAACCACACGACTTATTCTGGTTGGAGGATTCCTCGGAGCCGGAAAAACAACCCTATTATGGGAAGCTGCCAGCCGTATTATGAACGACGGAAAACGGGTAGGACTGATTACAAACGATCAGGCTTCTGAACTGGTTGATACAGCATTACTTTTACGCAACGAAGTTAAAGTTGCAGAAGTAAGTGGAAGTTGTTTCTGTTGTAATTTCAACGGGCTGATTAGCGCGATGAAACAGGTTCGCGAAGAAGCCAATGCTGATGTAATTATTGCCGAACCAGTTGGTAGTTGTACCGACCTGTCGGCGACCATTGTCCAGCCACTCAAAGAAAATATGAAAAATGAGCTTTTGATCAGTCCGCTTTCGGTAATGGCCGATCCTGCTCATCTCACTGATATTTTAAATGGCGGAACTGCCGGATTGCATCCCAGCGCAGCGTATATTTTCAGGAAACAATTGGAAGAAAGCGATATTATCCTGATTAGCAAAGCTGACCTGATTGAAACTGATGAAATGGCTTTGCTAAAGGAAAAGGTAAAACTGAATTACCCGGATGCCGATGTAATGACAGTAAGCGCAATTACCGGCGAAGGAATTGAAGAGTGGCTGAAAGAAGTGATGAACCGTACCGATGCTGGTCAGCGATTGGCAGAAGTTGATTACGATATTTATGCTGAAGGTGAAGCCGTTTTGGGTTGGTTGAACTCCAATATCGAATTGAGTGGAGAGGTGACCAATTGGGATGATTTTTCCACAAATCTCCTGAAGGATTTGAGTCAGCAGTTCGACCGTCTCAATGCATCAGTTGGCCATGTTAAACTTATTCTTGAAGCTGGTGACAATTACCTGACTGGAAATTTAACAGGTCGGGGCGAAACTTTAAACTTTCGCGGATTAGCCGGAACAAGTGAAAAAGCCCGTTTGACCTTGAATGCACGAGTTGAGATGAGTCCTGAAGCTTTGGAACAAATCGTTCTCCAAACGCTCAGTGCCGTCACAAAAGGAAACCTAAAGTTTAAAATTGTTGCCTTGCGTTCGTTGAGCCCCGGTCGGCCAAATCCAACCTATAGGTTTAAGCATATCGTTCCTGCATTTGATTAAAAGGAAACCAGAATTAAGAGCCAGATAAATTATATATTATTCTGGATCTTACAGTTAGGTCAAATTGTGAAGGAAGTTCCCGTATGGCTTCCGGGTTAGCACGTTGATTTTGTTTTCCATAAAATACTGGTTCTCCGGATAAAGAAAATGAAAGTATCGATTTCTGTGATACTATGTTTAGCGAAGGTCCAGCCATATGCTTGCAGCCGGTTCGTCTCACTCATTCAACCGTTCCTTTCGTACCTCACTGCACTATTTCATTTCGTTCACCTCGCCAGCTTCAGCACCCCACGTGTTCGTGTTTCGTACCTCACACCCACCCTATCCTAACCCACTGTAGCAGCTTTTCGGATTAAATTTACCAATGCAAATACTCCGATGAATTTAAAAAACCATTACTCGCGAATGATTTATCATTCATTAGATATATAAAATACTTCTTATGAATGATATTTCATTCAATAATTCCATGATAACAAATAATTTATATATTTGAATCAAAATTCATACATTAATGACTTAAAATATGCTTTATGAATGATAATTCATACAACAACTGGGTCTCTATGAGCGATAAAGCGCTAGGTGCGACCATTGGAAATTTCATCAAACACCATCGTTTGAATCAAAATAAAACGCAGGATGAAGTGTCGGCTGCTGCGGGTATAAGCCGATCCACCTTGAGTTTGTTGGAGCGAGGAGAAAAAGTAACTTTGAGTAGTTTAATTCAGGTTTTGCGAGTACTAGAATTGTTGCATATTATGGATATTTTTCAAATAAGCAACGAAATAAGCCCCATCGAATATGCGAAGTTGCAAAAAAACAAAAGACAACGGGCAAGAAATCAAAATGAGGTAGAAAACACAAATGAAGATACAGAATGGTAGATTTTGCTGAAGTAAGAATTTGGGGAGAATTAGTTGGTGCTGTCCGTTGGGACTCTGATAAACGATTGGCCAGTTTTCAGTACGACACCAAATTTCTTTCAAAGGGTTGGGACATTTCTCCAATTAAGATGCCATTAAAAAATGGGTCTCGAATTTATTCTTTTCCCGAATTGCGTCCAACCCGGGGTGAGAATATAGATACATTCAAAGGATTGCCAGGTTTGTTGGCTGATGCATTACCCGATAAGTATGGTAATCAGTTAATCAATGTATGGTTAGCTCAACACGGTCGTCCGGCAGATAGTATGAATCCTGTAGAACAGTTGTGCTTTATTGGGTCAAGAGGAATGGGTGCATTAGAGTTTGAACTGGCGCTGTTTAAAGCTGGGAAACAGGCCCTAACCATTGAAATAAAAAGTTTAGTTGAAACGGCGCAACGAATGCTTGATCAACGAGTAGGCTTCGAAACCAATCTGAAAGAAGATGAGCAGAAAGCCATGAGTGAAATCCTAAAAATAGGAACTTCGGCTGGAGGAGCCCGGGCCAAAGCAGTGATAGCCTATAACAGCAAAACTGGGGAAGTGAAATCCGGACAGGCCAAAGCTCCCAAAGGCTTTGATCATTGGTTAATTAAACTGGATGGAGTTCATGATGCACAATTTGGAGAAAGTAAAGGTTTTGGAAGAGTGGAATATGCTTACCACTTGATGGCAAAAGATTGCGGCATCAACATGATGGATTGTCATTTGCTGGAGGAAAATAACGGACGAGCACATTTCATGACCAAACGGTTTGACCGCGAGGGACATGACACCAAACATCACATTCAAACCTTTTGCGGAATTCAGCACTTTGATTACAATAACTTGTATGGATACAGTTACGAACAACTATTCCAAACCATGCGGGTACTAAAACTTACATATCCTGAAGCCGAACAAATGTTTCGAAGAATGGTATTTAACGTCATGGCAACAAACTATGATGATCACACCAAAAACTTTTCATTCCGTCTTAAAAAAGATGACAAATGGGAACTGTCTCCTGCTTATGACGTCTGTTATTCCTATGATCCCAATAATATGTGGGTAAGCCAGCATACTCTGAGTATAAATGGGAAACACAAGGATATAACAAAAGCCGACTTGTTGACCATTGCCTCTGCTAACAATATCAAGAAGGGAGAAAAAATTATTGATGAAATAAAATTAGTGGTTAGCAATTGGCAGCAATACGCAGAAAAAGTGAAAGTTGCACAAAACTTAAGAGATTCAATTACAAAAACAATCATTGCTTTGAAAGAATAGACAAGTAAAAGACAAAGCCGAATTTTCAATACAATACATATTGGCAAGAAAACAGAAAATTTTAAACATATTTACCTTATTTGCACTATTACACAATTATTTAATTGATTATAAGCAACTTAAATTTTTTGCATTAGGTCAACCAAAAAAGCTTTTGCGTCCTTGGAAACAGGTACAAAAAGTGGAGAGCGTACAACTCAAAGTAATAGATGGGTTAAAGACTTTCGGAAGTAAAATACCTGCATATATGCAAACTGTATGCAAATAAAAAGAGTTGCAAATTTTTACTTTTGCAACTCTTTGATTTTTAGTGGAGAATATCGGAATCGAACCGATGACCTTTTGACTGCCAGTCAAACGCTCTAGCCAACTGAGCTAATCCCCCTTTCGAGGCGACAAATATAGAAAAATATTTCATCTGCAACGCTTTAACTAAACCCAAAATTTTATCTTTTTCCCACGAAACCTTTCAGTTTTTTGTGATTTACCAGATTTATGCCAGATAAACGCTGAAAATGAGCGGATTCAGAAATGCGAAAATGGATTTCGTTTACTTCTACTTTACCAGATTGAAATAACGAGACATTATTTTTGTTATATTGCTAATAATTAATATCTTACAGTCATTATTAATCCATTCTGATTGTTTTGACAATGAAGCCAAAACGAGCAGATAAAAAAAATTTCTCCAACAAAGTCCAACACAATAATCTCTCCGGCAATAGCCTTAATACGATGATTAACAGCAAGTATAATAACACATTTAAGGTGTACACAAAGAGCTGTACGCATGTTGCAGAAGAGTATTTGTCAGGTCTGTTACAGTGCGAAAAGGGACATGAGAATATGGAACGAATGGTAGAAAAAGTGAATGATTCCGATTATAAGCGATATATACATTTTCTGTCTGTGAGTAAATGGAGTGCATCTGATGTGAATTCGGTCACGATGGAATCGGTGGACAGCTCATTACGAGAACAGAAAATAAAGAGTGGCTTGCCGACAGGTCTTGTAATCGACGAAACCTCACACCTGAAAAAGGGTTTGAAATCAGTAGGAGTAGCTCGCCAATATGCTGGTGTTGTGGGCAAAGTCGATAATTGTCAGGTTGCTGTACATGTGTCATTAGGCAATGAAAAATTTTGCAGTTTGGTGGGCACGGAGTTGTTCTTACCAGAAGCGTGGACAAAAGACAAGCAAAGGTGTGATGAAGCAGGAGTGCCCGAACTGGATCAGAAATTTCAAACAAAACCTGAGCTGGCTTTAAAGTTAGTGAATCAGGCAATTGATTCAGGAATTGAATTTGACTTTATAGCTGGCGATGGACTATACGGTCATAATGCAGAACTGACAAGAGCCTTGGATGCTTTGGGCCAATTTTATGTGTTGGATGTTCATAAAGACGAACTTATTTTCCTGACAGAACCTACGTTCTGCGTACCAGAACGCAAAGGAAATAGAGGTAAGTTCCCAACAAAATATCCTTACGTAAAGGAGAGAAACGTTCATATCATTTTCAGCCGCTATTAACTTTATATTTTTCGTGCTCAGAATGTCAAAATTAAATAAATGTGTGCAATTATTGTATTTGAATATTATTTTTTATCTTTAGCCCCTCAATACTAGATGTGCTTACATTAAAGAAATAAACTAATATCACTAAATTATGGAACTCAAGAAATCACCCAAAGCAGATCTCGAGAACAAGAGGAATATCTTTGTTCAGCTAGGGTTGGTGGTCGCTCTTGCTATCTGTTTGTACGGTTTTGAAGCAACAAACAAGGTTAGTCAGGTTGATTCTCTCGGATCAATGTCTGACCAGACAGTAGAAGAGGAGATTATTCCAATCACCCGTCAGGATCAGGTACCACCACCACCGCCACCACCACCACCCAAAGTGGTTGATATGTTGGTGATTGTTGATGACAATACCGATATTCAGGACGAATTGGAAATTGAAGATTCAGAAGCAACCGATAAAACTGCTATTACTGCTGTAATGCAGGTTTCAGCTGCCAAAGAAGAAGAAAATGAAGACACTCCTGTATTCTTCATCGTGGAAGAAATGCCTGAATTCCCGGGTGGTCAGTTGGCTTTGCGTAATTTTATTGCACAGTCGGTTAAGTATCCGGTTATTGCTCAGGAAAACGGCATTCAGGGGAAAGTATTTGTTAATTTCGTTGTTGCAAAAGACGGAACTATAACCAATGCAAAAATTTTCCGAGGTGTCGATCCTTCATTGGACAAAGAAGCTTTACGTGTTGTGAACAGCCTTCCAAAATGGAAACCTGGAAAACAAGGTGGAAAAGCGGTAAGGGTTTCTTACACTGTTCCAATCAACTTTGTACTTCAGTAAGAAAGAATTAAATATTTTATAAATTTCCTGGTTCTGTCTCTACGGAACCAGGATTTTTTATTTGTAATTGTTGAATATATGATTGAAAATTCGCCCATAACCGAAACTGCTGTTTTAGTTGGACTGATCACCAGGGATCAGGACGAAACCAAAGCAAGGGAATATTTAGACGAACTGGCATTTTTGGCCGACACCGCAGGTGCAGAGGTGAAAAAACATTTTCTGCAACGGTTAGACATCCCGAACCACGCCACTTTTGTAGGCACAGGAAAACTTGCTGAAATTGGTGAGTATATAAAAGCGCATGAAATTGGCACAGTGATTTTTGATGATGACCTGAGTCCAACTCAACTTCGGAACATTGAAAAAGAACTGGAATGTAAAATACTGGACAGAACTTTTTTGATTCTGGATATTTTCGCCGGAAGGGCGCAAACCGCGCATGCTAAAACGCAGGTTGAACTGGCTCAATATCAGTATATGTTGCCCCGGTTGACCAGACTTTGGACCCACCTTGAACGGCAGCGTGGTGGAATCGGGATGCGTGGACCGGGCGAATCGCAAATTGAAACCGACCGCCGGATCATACTTGATAAAATTGCCCTGCTCAAGGAGCAGTTGATAAAAATCGACAAGCAAAAAACTACCCAGCGCAAAAACCGCGGCAGAATGGTGCGCGTTGCCTTGGTGGGATACACAAATGTGGGTAAATCGACCATGATGAACCTGCTTTGTAAATCAGAAGTTTTTGCTGAAAACAAGCTTTTTGCCACACTTGATACCACCGTTCGTAAAATGGTAGTGGCCAATTTGCCATTTCTGGTGGCTGATACTGTTGGGTTTATCCGTAAACTGCCGCACGGCTTGGTTGAATCATTCAAATCGACACTTGATGAAGTGCGCGAATCAGATATCCTGATGCATATAGTCGATATTTCGCATCCGGGGTTCGAAGAACAAATTGAGGTGGTGAACCGGACATTGAACGAAATTCAGGCTGGCGATAAACCAATAATTTATGTGTTCAATAAAATCGACGCCTTCACTTTTGTTGAAAAACATGAAGATGATTTGAGCCCGCGTACAAAAAGCAATATTTCGCTGGAAGAATGGGAGAGTAGCTGGATGGGAAAAAATAATACTCCGTCTCTGTTCGTTTCGGCAAAAACAAAAGAAAATATTGACGAGCTGAAGAATACTTTATATGAAGAAGTAAAGAAAATCCATGTTACACGCTTTCCGTACAACAATTTTCTTTACGATGAAAACTGGACCGGAAATAACGAGCAATAGCCCGTAACTTAAATTGTGAGTAGGTTAGTTAATTTGCTGATTCATACTTTTCGCCGATAGTTGCGAATGGTTTGAAAGTCGGATAATATTCAATCAGGTTAGACATTTTTCTGGCCTGATTTTTGTTTTTATTGTAAAGTCAACAGGTTTGAACAACTGAACCGTGTTCATATTCAATCAATAACAGATTGCGTGTGGCAAGTACTTTCTCTCTAATTCTGCGAAAAGTGGAATACTAACATGAAAACAAAAAAAGAATCAGAAAACTAAACAACTTACATCATGGAACCCAAAAAATCTCCCAAAGCAGATCTCGAAGGCAAAAGGAAATTCTTCTTCGAATTAGGGTTGATCCTGTCAATTGCAATCTGTTTGTATGGTTTTGAATCGACAACTAAGAAGAATCAGCTAATTTCTCTTGGAACCCTCGACAAAAATGCGGCTGTTGAAGAACTAACTCCATTGGTTCGTCTGGAAGAAGTTAAACCAATCATTCCACCGTTGCCGAGAGTAGCTGACCTTATTCGAATTGTTGAGAATGATACAGAGCTTGACGAAGAATTGGACATCAAAGATTCAGGAGGTGACAACTACACTGCAATTTATGCTGAACCACAATTGTTTGCCTCCAAAGAAATAGAGACAGATGAAACTACAATTTTCTACGCTGCGGAAGAAATGCCGGAATTTCCGGGCGGATATCAGGCACTCCTGAATTTCTTGAGTCAGAATATCAGATACCCGTCGATTGCTGCAGAAAGCGGTATCACCGGAAAAGTTACTGTTAATTTCGTAGTAAATAAAGATGGTTCAATTTCTGACGCGACAATACTTCGTGGGGTTGACCAGGCGCTTGATAAAGAAGCATTGAGGGTAATTAACAGTTTGCCAAAGTGGAAACCCGGGAAACAGGCCGGAAAACCGGTACGTGTTTCTTTTTCAGTTCCCATTAATTTTAAACTTCAATAAGTAATAAACCTATCGTACTGTTTTCGGTTCAATTGGTTGACAAAGTTATATTGCAACAAAAAATCCCGTATTATTAACGGGCTTTTTTGTTGCAATTATCTGATATGTAACATTTGTGTCTTCTATTATTTCACTTCGCCATTTTTAATCAACCATTCAGCAATCTGAACCTTCATCTGGATGATCTTGTACACCTTTTCATCGAATTTTTAATCAACCATTCAGCAATCTGAACAGCATTCAACGCAGCGCCTTTTTTGATTTGATCGCCCACGCACCAGAAAGTCAGGCTCTTTGGATTTGAAACATCTTTTCGGATTCGGCCAACATACACATCATCCATTCCTGAAACAAACAATGGCATCGGATATTTTTTCTCTGCCGGAACATCCAAAACGGTCAACCCTTCCAGTTTTTCCATCGCGTCTTTTACTTCCTGAATGTCCAGCGCTTCTTCAGTTTCTACCCAAATAGCTTCGGAATGTGCACGTGCAACCGGAATTCGGATACAAGTAGCGCTGACTTCAGCATTGGTATGCATTATCTTTTTGGTTTCCCAGTTCATTTTCATTTCCTCTTTGGTGTAGTCGTTTTCAAGAAACACATCAATTTGAGGAATGATATTCATGGCCAACTGGTAAGGAAACTTACTAATAGTTGGTTCTTCACCATTGGCGACTTGTTTTACCTGAGTTTCCAGTTCTGCTATTCCCTGAGCACCGGCACCGCTTGCAGCCTGATAGGTAGCCACATGCACACGCACAATCTTCGACAAATCGTTGATTGGTTTCAGCGCAACCACCATCTGAATGGTCGAACAGTTTGGGTTGGCAATAATATTTCGCGGACGAATCAGCGAATCTTCAGGATTTACTTCAGGAACAACCAAAGGCACGTCGTCATCGTAACGAAATGCGCTTGAATTGTCGATCATAATTGCCCCGTATTTTGTAATGGTATCGGCAAATTCTTTCGAAATGGATGCACCAGCCGAAGTTAAGGCAATATCAATGTCCTTAAAATCATCGTTGTGCTTGAGCTCCTTGACAACCAAAGTTTTGCCTTTGAATTCATACTCGTTTCCGGCCGAGCGGCCAGATCCAAACAATACCAGTTCATCGAGCGGAAAATTTCTGTCAGCCAATACTTTCAGGAATTCCTGGCCTACCGCACCACTTGCACCTACTACTGCAACTTTCATTTCGATATTTATTAATTGTGTTACTAATTTTAATTACTGCTACAACAATCAGGTTTGTTTATTTGAACAAATCTTGTTAACTTAATTCAGAATTTCAAAACCGATATATAAAAAGAATGACCAAAAATAACTGTTTACTTTTAATTTCTTCAAAAACTGGCAGATTTATTTTTATTTTCGCAATAATAGTTGTCTATTTATTAACAACTGTAAGCAAAACTGCCTTTAGCGAGAATAATACCAATCAGTATCTTTTAGCAAAAATAGAACTCTTCTCCGAAAAAGACACCGTAGTTTCCATTTTCAATGAAGATTTCGAATCAGGAAATCTTTCAGGATGGAAACAAACAGACGATTGGGAGGTTTCGACTTCAGAAAAAATCGCCGGAGATTTTTCACTTAAACATTTGTCAAAGCCCATAAGTGGCAATTCATCCTTATTCCACAATGTTTCTGCTGATCTGAATCTTGTGGATTTAGAATGGGCGTTTACATTCAAAAACGGGAAGTGGGATCCATCTTCATCCAACCGGTTTTTGTTCTACCTGACTGTCGATACAATCCTGACGGACCTGATTAACGGTTATGCGGTGGGTGTAAATATTTCAGGAAGCAGCGATTTGCTCAACCTTTGGCGCATCCGAAAAGGGAAAGCCGACAGCCTCATTGTTCAAACAGATATGGATTGGAATGCCTCTAATTTAGCAACGATTAATGTAAAACGAACAAGCCGTGGAAAATGGACTTTGAGTTATCTGAAATCAGGAGACGCAAACCCGAAGTCGTTTTCGGGAACTGATCGCAGTCGGTTTAGCTTTACGAATATCGGAATCACGTTTAAATATACCGCTACCCGCTCCGGACAATTGTGGATCGATGATGTTTTTGTCAACCAACTTCCTGCCGAACTTTTCGTTCAAAATATAACACTTGTAAATTCTCACTCAGTTTTGCTAATTTTCAACAAGCCAATAAGCCCTGCCTCTATTCTCTCCGAAAATTTCACTCTGACAGATGAAAACAACCGGAATATTTCAGTTATCCAAGCCAAAATGCTTGCTGGCTCCGACAATTCAATTGAAGTGAGTTTTGGAAAAACCAATGGTGTTGAACTTCGGTTGAGCATTTCAGGGATTTCAGATCTTTCAGGAAAAATCATGATTCCAGAATCCCGCGCTTTTTCCTATTCTTTTTCTCCTGAAGTTGGATCAATCCTTATCAACGAAATTCTGTTCAATCCTTTTCCCGGAGGAGTTGATTTTGTCGAGTTGGTAAACGTTTCGGAAGTTCCTGTGCCCGTTCACCGTTTTAAACTGGCAAGTAGAAACGATACGCTGGCCCTGAAGCAAATTTATCCTGTCAGCGCTGAAGAAAGGTATTTGTATCCGGGGCAATTTTTGGTATGCACGAAAGATTCGGACATTGTTGCTGCTCAGTATTTCACAAGCGATCCGGAAACTTTTTGTCAGATGAAATCATTTCCAAGTTTCTCTGATGATGCCGGAACAGTTGTTTTACTGAACGATTCGCTTGAAGTGTTGGATGAATTTAGCTACTCGGCTAAAATGCACTCTCTGTTTTTGGCCGACGAAAATGGCGTTTCGCTGGAACGTATTTCGCTGGAGAAAGCAACTTCCGACCGTAATAATTGGGCATCGGCAGTGGCATCGGTAGGTTTTGCAACTCCCGGCTTGCCCAATTCTCAAACCGCAAGCGAAACCGAAATTCAGGATGAGATAACACCCGAGCCTAAAGTATTTTCCCCCAACGGCGATGGGTACAACGATGAATTGAAAATTAAATTTAAGTTGAGCAAACCCGGTTTTATGGCTAATGTCCGCATTTTTGATATTGCCGGAAGACAGGTGAAATTTCTGCTAAAGAACCAATCGCTGGCGAAGGAAGGAAGCTGGCTATGGGATGGGAAAAGCGAGTCAGGACAAAAATTGGGTATTGGAGTTTATATTATTTTGGTTGAAGTATTTGATCAGGAAGGACAAGTTAAAAGATTCAAGAAAACATGTACGCTGACTGACCGGTTGGATTGATTATTCGTTACTTTCGTCTATCAAGTCGCATTTTGGTCATTCGTTCACGCATTCCGCCATTTTTCAGAAAATCTTCAATGATTGCTTGTAAGTGTTTAAACAACATAAAGTCTGTTTGCTTGATAAGGCATATAGCCATGTTGGAAATCGTTTCAGGCGGACGGGTTTTTACCAAAGGCATATAAAAAGCGGAATCGTTGTGTTTTCGACCAAGCTCGCGCATCTTCAGGAGTTCCACCGAACGATCCTCCCACTGACGGTAATTTCTTATTAACAAAACTGTAACAAAACATAACACCAAGATACCAATACCCAAAATAAAAAATCAACCGAAATGAACCACAACCTTTTTACATTGGCCTGGCGCGAAACCATCCGGTCCGCCTACTGGGGCAAAAGCCTGGCAACCAACATCGGACTGGGTTTTCTGGCATTGTATTTTTCAGCCAGCTTTCTTATGCTGGGCTTTGCCATTCCCGAAATATTGACCAAAGATTTTCCCGATATTGATCCGGTGAGCAAGTTTAACAGCATTTTGCTGGCTTATTTTGGCATCGATCTGATTATTCGTCAGCTGATGCAAAAGTTGCCCACTGTCAGTTTCAAGCCTTTGTTGCTGCAGAATATTCGCCGCCGGAAAATTGCCAATTACCTGATGATTCGCTCGGTGTTCAACTTTTTCAATTTGCTGCCATTCTTTTTGTTGCTGCCGGTCACTTTTTCGCTGGTCAGCGATGATCATTCAGGATTAGCAACAACAAGTTGGTTTCTGGCAATATTTATCCTGATTTTCAGCAACCATTTTCTGGCGATTTACCTGAAATGGCGCTTCAACGAAGCCGAATACGGATTCTTTATTTTGCTTGCAGTTCTTGCCGGATTGTTTGCCGTTAATCATTTCGGAATCATCGATCTTTCCGGCGGACTGGGCAAATTGCTCGATCTGATTTTGGTTATTCCTGCGCTGGCAATTGCATTTCTTCTGCTGCCGGTTCTCTTTTATTTCCTGAATGTCAGGTTTTTGCGGAGCCGGATGTTTGTGAATCTGGTTTCAGGAAAACAAAAAGCAGAACAGGTTCGCGACTATTCCTGGCTCGACAAACTGGGTGAAACTGGGCGTTTTATTGCGCTTGAACTGCGACTGATCTGGCGAAACAAACGCCCTCGCTCGGTAGCCATGATGACGTTGATAATGCTTGCCTACGGCTTACTGATTTACCGGACAGAACCGGGCAAGCCCGCTCCCGAATTTATTTTCATTCTCGGCGGAATATTCATTGTGGGCATGTTCTCCATTTCCTACGGACAATTTTTTCCGGCCTGGCACAGCAACTATTTTTCGATGCTTATGTGTCAACGCCTGAAAATGAAACAGTTTCTGCAATCATTTTACATGTTGGTGACCGTGGTTTCGGTGGCCTGCTATTTC
The DNA here is from genome assembly GCA_030691295.1 of Bacteroidota bacterium. Classification (GTDB taxonomy): domain Bacteria; phylum Bacteroidota; class Bacteroidia; order Bacteroidales; family Prolixibacteraceae; genus Aquipluma. The sequence goes on along the minus strand of JAUYEQ010000517.1, from coordinate 2,175 downwards.
ATCACGCTGCCTTACGCGTTTATGCACACCAAAATTATATACACGCACCTGGCCATGCTGTTTTATAACCTGGGAATCAACATTCCGCTGCTCTTTTTTATTGGCTTGTACAGTAAAAAGCGATTGGATTTAAACCAGTCGTCGGTAATGAATTACCAGGGGATGGGCGCTGCACAGTGGCTGGTCGGATTGCCCATGTTTTTAATTCCAATCGGCTTGTTTTATTTGTTTAAACTGGTTTTGGGAGACGTTGGCGCATATGGCGGACTCGGAGTTTTGGGACTCATAGGCATCTTGTTCCACTCCGTCGTTATCGATTTTTTCGCTAAAAAATACCTGAAACAAAAACATCAACTCATTAAAAACTACAAAAACTCCTGATCATGATACAGATACAAAACCTCATAAAAGCATACAACAAAGAAATCGTTTTAAATATTCCTGAACTGACTATCAATCAAGGCGAAATATTTGGTTTGGTGGGTAACAATGGCGCCGGTAAAACGACACTTTTCAACCTGATTCTCGACCTGATTACCGCCAGTAAAGGAGAGATAATCAGCAAAGGAATTCAGGTGCGCGAATCGGAAGATTGGAAAGACTTTACCGGCGCTTTTATCGACGAAACGTTTCTGATTGGCTACCTGACGGCTGAAGAATACTTTGGGTTTATTGCAGGTTTGCGCAAGCTGACCAAAGCCGAAACAACCGCTTTTCTGGAAAAGTATTCCGACTTTTTCAACGGCGAAATCATGGGCAAAAAGAAATTTATCCGCGACTTTTCGAAAGGAAATCAGAAAAAAGTGGGCATTGTAGCCGCGCTGATGGGCAAACCCGAAATCGTGGTTCTGGACGAGCCGTTTGCCAATCTCGACCCCAGTTCGCAATACAAACTCCGGAAACTGATCAAGGATTTTGCTGCTGAAAACGGCACCACTTTCCTGATTTCAGACCACACGCTCGACAACATTGCCGACGTTTCTACCCGACTGATCATCCTCGAAAAAGGCCGTATTGTTCGCGATGTGCCAAAAACCGAAACCACTCTTCAGGAAATCGAAGCGTTTTTTAAACCGGGGGTTGAGGTGGATTTGTTTTAAAATATTGTAATTTTATCCAAAACTATTTTGAATGGCAGACAAGTTGACCATATTGAGAGATTTAAAAAGCTATTTGCAGAAGACATATAAAGATTCTGTCAAAGATGTCATACTATTTGGTTCACAGGCTTATGGCAATCCCAATGAAAACTCGGATTACGATATTTTAATTGTTTTGGAAAAGGATTATAATGCCCGCGATGAAAACCAAATCTATGATTTGTGTTACGATATGAATTTGAAATACAACATTATAATTGATGCTCACCTCATATCTGAAAAAGAATTGACCACCATAAAAGGCAAACAACCCATTTTTTCAAAAGCAATTAAATCCGGAATTTACGCATGAGTCTTGAAGCATGAAAATAATAAAACAATCCATCATCATCCTATCCCTCTCCAGCCTTTTCGCCTGCACTCAACCCGAACTCCAAATCAAGCTCCAGTCAGGCGATCTCCTGTTTCGGGGAGCGACTTCCGGAAAGATTTCGGAAGCCATCGACAAAGTGACACAGACATCCAATGAAACCCATTTTTCTCACGTGGGTTTGGTCGAAGTTTCGGATAGCGGGATGGTGGTTTTACATGCCAGTCCGGATGGTGGAACCTGCGTGGTTTCGCTCGATGAGTTTCAAAATCCCGAAGGCGATTCGGTAATGGTGGTTGCCTACCGGTTAAAAACTGAATGGCAAAAAACGATTCCTGCTGCATTGACCAAAGCGAAACAACTGCTGGGCAAACCCTATAATTTCAGTTATATACTATCCGACACTGCCCATTATTGTTCCGAGTTCGTGTATCTGGCTTTTGCCACCGATTCAGTTTTTACACTGGAACCGATGACTTTTAAAGATCCGGCAACAGGGAACTTTCCGCCCGCCTGGTCAGAATACTATCAGAAAATGGGACTTGAAATTCCGGAAGGTCAGCCGGGCTGCAATCCGAATGGAATGGCTGCTTCTGACAAATTGGAACGGCTGGGGAAAATAGAATAAAGGGCTAAAGCCCAATTGTGGTGATCATTTCTGTCCGTCTCATAAATGAGACGGCAAAGGCTGTATGTTTGTAATGT